>QKCP01000041.1 GCA_003246855.1 Ilyobacter polytropus | reverse complement strand
GGGTCCTGGTGCAATTGCAACTGAGTTTGCCAAGGCACTGAATGAAGCAGATGGAAAAATCTACGCTGTTGGATCTCGAACACTTGAAAAAGCAAAAAAATTTGCAGATGAATATGGTATTGAAAGGGCATATGGCGACTATTCCGAAATGCTAAAAGATAATAACATTGACGTTGTCTACATATCAACGCCGCACAGTAATCATTATGAATACATAATGGAGAGTCTTGAAAATGGCAAGCACGTGCTGTGTGAAAAAGCCATAACAGTCAACAGCAAGCAGTTAAGAGATGTGGTCAATTTGGCGAAAGAAAAGAACCTTATTGTGGCTGAAGCCATGACCATTTACCACATGCCCTTGTATAAAAAATTACGTCAAATTGTGGATTCTGGAAAAATCGGTAGGATCAAAATGATACAGGTGTCATTTGGCAGCTGTAAAGAATACGATGTCAACAACCGTTTTTTCAATAAAGATCTAGCTGGGGGCGCCCTACTTGACATCGGCACCTACGCCCTTTCCTTTGCACGTTTTTTCATGTCAAGTCAGCCTCAAGAAATACTCACAACCATGAAAAAATTTGAAACCGGTGTTGACGAACAATCTGGAATTATTTTAAAAAATGAAGATGATGAGATGGCTGTTATAAATTTGACGATGCGTGCCAAAATGCCAAAGAGAGGGGTTATCGGCGGAGAAAATGGGTTTATCGTTGTGGAGGATTTCCCTAGAGCTGAAAAAGCAATGATCACCTATACAGATGGGACGCAAGAAACAGTTGAAGCCGGCGAAACATCAAAGGCACTAACATATGAGATAGCAGATATGTCCGATTACATTCTAAATAAAAGCAGCGACAAAACATTGAACTTATCAGTTGATGTTATGGAGCTTATGAGTAAGATTCAAGAACAATGGGAAAGCAAAAATTAAATTTAAGCGCAAATAGTCAGGACAAAATATAAGTTGTAAAATTATAGGAGTGATAAACATGATCAAACTAATAGTAACTGACATGGATGGGACGCTGCTAAACAGTAACCATGAGATAAACAACGAGTTCTGGGGAACTTTTGAAGAGATAAAAAAAAGAGGGATCGTGTTTTCCGCTGCAAGCGGGAGGCAGTACCACAACCTTTTAGAAAAATTTGACTCAATAAAAGATGATATGCTTTTTATTGCCGAAAACGGCACTTATGTAGTTAAAAATGGGGAGGAACTCTTTTCAAACACCATGGATAAAAAGGAGATAAAAAAGCTAGTGGAGATAGGCAGGAAGATAGATGGGGCACATTTGGTACTGTGCGGAAAAAAATCGGCCTATTTAGAATCTAGCAGCGAAGAGTTCATAGCTGAGGTGGAGAAATATTACCAAAGGTATGAGATTGTAGAGGATATTTTGGAGGTAGAAGACGAAGTGCTCAAAGTCACCCTTTGTGATTTTAAGGGCTCTGAAGAAAACAGCCACAAATACTATAAGAATTATGAAGAAAAATTCAAAATAACGGTCTCAGGAAAACTTTGGCTGGATATAGTCAATAAAACCGCAAATAAAGGGGTAGCTATTGAAAAAGTACAGCAGATTTTAGGAATAGACAGCAGTGAAACTATGGCTTTTGGAGACTACCTAAACGACATCGAAATGATCGAAAATGCACAGTACAGTTATGCAATGGAAAATGCACATCCAAAATTAAAAGAGATATCCAGATTTATAGCAAAAAGTAACGATGAAAACGGCGTGGTCGAAGTTATAAAAGAAAAGGTGCTACGTTAGTAAGAAGTTAAGAAAGACCAGTATCTTGAGTTTCAAGTACTGGTCTTTCTTAATAATTTAAATTTATAATTCTTTATATCCACTATTTTCTGAATCAAAATAACTAATAGCATAATCATATGTTTGGAGATTAGCTTTTAGCACAGCTTCATGCTTATCTTTCTTCCAAGAGATCTCAAGTAGTTCATCGCTATCAGTTTCATGTATAGTATACTCTCCATCAAATGCTGGGTATGAGTTCCGGAACTCCATCAACTCAATTAATCTTTTTACAACCGGTCTTTTAACTTCGACTTCTATCTCTTCTTTAGTATAGTAGTGACGGTTTATATTTCTACCAACCTTAGTTTTTTCAAGCAGTTCAATGTCGTTTTCACCTGCAAGCAGACCTACATAATATACTTGGGGGATCCCGGGAGCAAAGAACTGGATGGTTCTTGCCAAAGTATATGCAGCATCGTTATTTCCTAAGGCCGAATAATAAGTACAGTTAATCTGGTAAATATCCAAATTGTCATATGCGGCGCTGCTGTAGATTTTCTTTACGTTTGCTCCCTTAGAATAAAGCTGCTCTTTTGTAAACTCTATCTCTTCAGCAGTCATCAGGTCTTTAACGTCAACGACTCCAATTCCGTCGTGTGTGTCTAGAGTAGTAAACTGTTTGCTTGGACATTTTTTTAACCAGTCTGCCAACCTTTTGTTCGAACCACTGTATAGTGAATGTAGCAGTAGCATTGGCAGAGAAAAATCATATACCCAGTGATCCTGCTCGGCAATTTTTAACTGAATAGAGTAGTGCTCATGTATTTCTGGAAGTATATCCACATTATACGGCTCCAGCATCGATTTAGCTTCGTCAAGCAGGTCCCATATGTCAGGCTCTATAAAGAAACAGTTGGTCCCAGCTTTTTTTATGGCGTAGGCAAAAGCATCAAGCCTGATTATCGAAGCGCCGTGCTCAGCTAAGTATACCAAGCTATCTTTAATAAACTTTCTTGCTGCTTCAGATTCCATATTTAAGTCAACTTGTTCCTCTGCAAAGGTACACCATATTTTTTCTGTAGTCCCATCTTTAAAATTTACATCTATATATGGTGCTCTAGGTTTTCTCTTATAGATAATATCTACCTCTTCTTGGGTAGGTTCTCCATTAGCCCAAAAGTCTTTATACCTGATAAAAAAATCAGAATACTGAGACTGGTCTTTATTATTTTCAAAATCTTTATAGATTTTTGACTGACGTGAAATATGATTAATCATAAAATCATACATTAAATAAAAATCTTCACTCAAAGCCTGTATGTCTTCCCAAGTTCCAAAATTTTTGTCTACTTCTTCGTATGTCATTGGGGCAAATCCCCTGTCCGCAGATGAAGGGAAAAACGGGAGTATATGAACCCCACCAATAGCATTCTCAAAATGTGTTTTTAATACACTTCTTAGTTCCTTCAAATTTTTTCCCATACTATCAGCGTATGTGATTAGCATTATCTCGTTTTTTACTGACACAATCTGTACTCCTCCTTAATTTAAGCTTAATTAAGCTCGATTTGCTCCAGTTGCTGAATATCAAGCCCTCTAAGCTTTTCTGATAATTTTTAGAAATACTGAATTTCTTGATTTCTAATTATATTTTTTATTTTTTTTGAAATACACATCTCGAAAAGTATTGCTGAGATTGTTAAAAAAAATATAACAAAAATAACCTTTATAGTATTTTTAGTTACTTTGTCTTTTAACGCTGCCTTGTTGGCAGCTATTATGTCTTCTA
>QKCP01000063.1 GCA_003246855.1 Ilyobacter polytropus | reverse complement strand
CATTTTTATTAAAAAACTACGATTCTTATTACAATTATACACTTAAATTTTTCATATTTCATATGTTATTATAATTATACACTTAAATTTTTCGTATTTCATAAGTAGAAACTTGTAAACTTGAAAAATGCTCCCTAATATCAGGAGCATTTTTTGTTTTTACCCTAAGTTTAGAATACTTACCTGAGGAATAAAGCTTATTTATAAGTAATCCACTTACATCTGTTATCAGCCGATTCCACACAGTTTTCAAGGAAACGAACCCCTTCAAGTCCTGCGTTTACATCAGGGTACCATAAATTAGCAAGAGTTTCGTTGTCCCCTCTATTCATAGCATCCATAGCTAAAGCAAAACGGTGATACAGGTTGGCCCATGACTCGAAGAGTCCTTCGGCATGCCCGCAACCGATGCGGTTTGCTGATACTGCGGGATCTTCGTTGTAAAGGTAACCATGTCCACGGTCTAGCAGCTGTTTTGGCTGTCCTTGTACCTCGTATACCAATTGGTTAGGGTGCTCGTCCCACCACTCTATAGATGCTTTAGATCCAACAATACGGATTTTTTGTTCATGTATCCCTCCAGCGTTAACTGCTGACGCCCATAGTGTCCCTACAGCCCCACCTTTAAAATGCATCATAACATGAGCATTGTCTTCCAACGGTGCACGGCTTGCTATAAAACTTTGACGTGTACACATGAGTTCCTCTATTTCCAATCCAGGAACCATAACTTCTGCAAGGTAAAGTGCATGGGTCCCTATGTCACCTAGTACATAAGTTGGGCCAGATGCATCAGGACTTACACGCCATTTTAAGCCAGGGTCATTTTTTTCAAGCTCTGTATTGTGCCATCCGTGGGCAAATTGCATGTTGATAACACGGATATCTCCGAGGTCACCATTTTCAATCATTTTACGTACTTGGTGCACCATTTGGAATCCAGTATAACCGTATGTTACACCGATAATTTTACCTTTGCTTTCTGCTAGAGCTTTAAGCTCCTGTGCTTCTTCCACTGTGAAGCAAAGTGGTTTCTCACACACAACATGCATACCAGCTTCTAAAGCAACTTTACACATCTCATAGTGAAATTTATTTGGAGTGGCAATTGAAACTACTTCAATTCCATCTTCACGTTTTGCTTCTTCCTCAAACATCACCCTGTAATCAGAGTAACAACGGTCAACGTCTACCCCTATATTTTTACCGAAATCGGCGCAACGCTCAGGATTGATATCGAAGGCTCCTGCAACTAACTGGAACAATCCGTCACGTGCAGCAGCAGCACGGTGAATATACCCTATTTGACTTCCACGTCCTCCACCTATCATTGCCCATCTAAGTGGTTTTTCTAATCTGAATTCTTCATTAAACATGTTTTGGTCCTCCTTTAATATTTTAAAATTGATTCTAATTTTTAATATTAATACCCTATATTCTCTAAATATTTTCTGCTCTGCATAACATCTTCAAGACTTCCAGCTGCATCTCTGGGGTCCCTTTCCTGTTCAATTGTTATCCAACCTTTATAGCCGGTATCTATAAGTTTTTTTCGAACAGCTTCATAATCGATGTTTCCCTGTCCGATAGGGCACATCACTTTTTCCGCGCAAGCTTCGAAAAAACCGATTTGGCGATGGATCACACTTTCGTAGACTTTTTGGTCGATATCTTTGAAATGAACATAGTCTAAACGGTCGGTATATTTTCCCAACCATTCCACTGGATCCATGCAATCATAGTGCAAATGCCCAGTATCTAGACAAAGCCCTGCCACTTCAGAAGGAATGTCGCTAAGAACTTTAGTTATTTCGTCTTCGTACTCTATATATCCACCTGCATGAGGATGGATTACAGGACGAATTCCGTATTCCTGTGATGCTATTTTTGAAATCTCAATGATGTGTTTTATCATTTGTTTCCATTTGCCGTCCGATAGTCTGGGAGCTTTATCGGGGTGACCTGCAAAAGGACTTCGCACACTGTTTACCTCGTCAATTATAACAAGGTAAGGAGTAGGGTAATGTTGGCCTTTTACTTGTTCGGGCTTGGGAAGTTTCGAAATAAGCTCACAAGTTACATGTGTTTTCGAAACTATATTTTCAAAGTTTTCAGGAGAATACAAGTTATCATACAGTGTACCGGCAACAATCTGCAGATCCCTTTTTTTCAGTGCATTTTGAAGGATTTCTATATTTTGAGGTAGATATCCAAAAGGACCTAATTCTATCCCCTTGTAACCAGCTTGAGCTGCTTCGTTCAGAACAGTTTCCCAATGCGGGTTGTGTGAGTTCTTTGCATCCTCTATTCCCCATGAACAGAGTCCGCTTCCAATTTTGAAGTTCATGGCGCCCTCCTATTAAATCACAGTAAACCAAAGGTCTACTCTATTTTTATCTATCTTTATACGACCAGTATTTAGCATCCTTTTTTTCTGCCCAAAGATGTTTTTCAACAAAGGTTGGCTTTATGTACGGATTGTTTTTTAGGTGTCTAATTACCCAGATAAAGTACATTGCATACCCTGGTGCAGGCACCTGCGGGTGATCCATGTGTGGTGGGATCAAGACTGTATCGTTGTGCTCTAAAAGAACTGCCCCATCACCCAACTTAAGGAGTCCAAATCCTTCTTCTGGGTAAAGTTTGTAGAAATAAATTTCAGGTTGCGGATGATGGTGAGAAGGGAATCCCGCCCATTTTCCAGGAGCCTGCATGTCTTCTCCTAGCATCAAGTTAGCATCAGGGTTTATACTGTGGTCTAAAATAGTCCTCACTTCTCTTTTACCGACTTCATCCATAACACCAGTTCCTCTTACCTCGATTCTAGAGTCTCCCTCTTTGTAAAGTTTTGATGGGAAGGTTTTTTCATTTTCTGTTTGGTGAACTGCAATCTCTACATCGCTGGACAGCCCGGTTATAATTACTTTAATGTCTTTTGGTACATGGAGGCATATAGGCTCGAAGTCTCTATAGTTTTCCCTGTAGACTGTCTTGTTTTTCCCCTCCCAAGAAAACTCAACTCTTCCCTGTATCAAAAGAAAGGCTCTTTCCTTGCTTTCGTTATTTGAGTAGATGTCATCTTCTTTTAATTTTAAGATCCCAAAATCCATTAGATATTCCGGGTGTCTTTCTTCATTTGCGATATCGTTATATCCATTTTCAAAATTACTTTTAATCCTATACTTATTCATTTTTAACTCCTCCTTATTTTTAAAATTTATTTGTTTAATCGGTTATTTTAAGTTGTAGAATCCTAAAAAAATATTTATTTTGTTATCACAAGTATAATTTTTACCCTTTAAAAATACAATGTTGGGCAAGAAAAATAATAATAAAAATGATTCTAAGTCAATAAAATCAGTGGTTCTTTGTGTTCGGTTAAAAAAAAATCAGTTTCACTCTTGACAAGATTAAATCTACTTAACATTTTTTTGTATATATACAGGCTGTTGTCTGAATTTCTTAAAACAAAATATATGATATTAGGGCATTTTTGTCTAAAAATCAATACTAAAACTAAAAAAAAAAATTAACACGTTGAATAATACGGGTGAAAAGT
>QKCP01000122.1 GCA_003246855.1 Ilyobacter polytropus | reverse complement strand
AATATAGCAATAAGTATCAGCACATATTTCTTCATACAAACAACACCTCTCATACTATAACTCTAATAACTATTATAAAAGCTCTCTTTTGCATTTGTTTATCTAAAATATATTTTTCTCTCAGTCGAGAATTTTCACAAATATTTATAGCGTATTTTTACTGGGGTCTTTTAAAAATAAATTTATATTTATCTAGCTTCTACCGTACTCGTCATCAAATCTGATTATATCATCTTCTTCTAAATATTCCCCTATCTGCACTTCTATAATTTCTAGAGGAACTTTACCAGAGTTTTCCAGCCTGTGTTTTTGCCCGGCCTTTATAAAAATACTTTCCCCGGCACACACAAAGTTCTCCACGTCATCTATAGTTACTATTGCCATTCCCTTTACAACTATCCAGTGTTCACTCCTGTGGTAATGCATCTGGTAACTAAGTTTTTTCCCTTGGCCAACTGCAATTCTCTTCAGCTTGAATGAACCCTCTTCTTCTTCCAGAATCTTATAGTTTCCCCAAGGCCTGTAATCATGCATATGGTATACTGTTCTTGTATCTTTCTTAGCTTTCAGTGTGTCCACCACATTTTTTACTTTTTGGGACTGGTCTTTTTTGCATATCAGAAGGGCGTCCTTGTTGTCCACTACGATGAGATCCTCCACACCGACAGCAGTGATTAGCTTCCCGGTATCAGAATGGATGTAGTTGTTTTTTGAGTCAATTACTATATTTTCCGAACCTATTATGTTATCATTTTCGTCCTTTTCAAACACATCGTAAAAGGCATCGAAACTGCCCAGGTCATTCCAGCCTATGTCCACAGGTACCACAGCGACATTTTCGCTTTTTTCCATTATACCATAATCTATAGAAATTCCCTGAGATATTTTAGAGAAAGCTTCCCCTATACTGTTGCTTGACTCAAAAGCTGCATAGATATCCTCTGAATGCTCCTTTATCTCTTTTGAAAACAGGTCGGAATGGAACATGAATATTCCGCTGTTCCAAAAATAACCTTTTTCTATATATGACACAGCGGTCTCATAGTTAGGTTTCTCCTTGAACTCCCTTACAATGTGACCGTTTAGCTTCTTATCCCCAGGAGATATGTACCCGTATCCTGTGTTTGGCCCATCGGGCTGTATGCCAAAAGTGATGATGTACTCTTTTGTCAGGTTCTCCGAAGCCTTTATAGCTTCTGCAAACTTTTCTCCCATTTTGATCCTATGATCAGAAGGGAAGACAACTACCGAATCTGAAGTTGTTTTAGCTATTTCGTGCACCCCTGCGTATATGGCTGGGAGTGTGTTCTTTGCTTCCGGTTCCACAAGTATATTCGACTCCTTATATTTGTACCCCAGTTCCTCCACTTCTCCCATTACAAGGAACTTGTATTTTTCGTTTGTAACCACGTATATGTCGTCAGGGTCAGCCAGCAAAAGGCTCCTGCTAAAAGTCTCCTGGAACAACGACGGCTGGTCTTTCTGTAGCTTAATAAACTGCTTTGGATACCTGTCCCTGCTTAAAGGCCATAATCTAGTGCCGCTTCCACCTGCTAAAATTATAACTTTCATAAAATTTATCCCCCATATAATTTTGTAATTTATCTAAAATCTAAATAGTTTTTTCTGACCACAAAGTTTCACAGAGCTTTCATACGTGAGCTGTGCAGACAAAGTACTTCTGAATTAAAAGAAATTTTTTTGTCACCAATCTTAATTATGTTATCGTAAACTTTTTCAAGATTTTAATCCGTAACTAAAATATATTTTTCTATGTGAAACTCTGTGTCCAAGATGGTCTAAATTAAGCTTTTTATGTATTCTGCAAGTTCTTCTTTAATTTCGTCGTGCCTAAGTCCGAACTCTATATTCGCTTTTAAAAGACCGAGCTTGTTCCCTATGTCATACCTATGTCCATCAAAATCGTAAGCAAGCACTTTGTCACCCGCCTTTATCATCTCGAGTATTGAGTCGGTTAGTTGTATCTCACCGCCTTTGCCAGGCTTGCCGCTTTCCAAATAATGAAATATCTGAGGCTCTAGTATATATCTACCTAGGCATGCAAGCTTAGATGGGGCCTCTTCCAGATTAGGTTTTTCTATGAAATCACTCATTGTTACAGTCTTAGAATCAAGCACTTTTCCGGGGGCAGCTATTCCATATTTGGAAACGTCAGCTTCATTTACCTCCTGTACACCTATTATACTGCCCCCTTTATATCTATCCCTTGCTTCCATCATTTGCTTAATGACAGGCTTTTCGCTATATACTATGTCGTCTCCAAGCACAACAGCAAAAGGCTCATTTCCTATATGGTGCTTTGCTGCAAGTATAGCATGTCCAAGGCCAAGAGGCTCTTTTTGTCGTATGAAATAAATATTAGCCATCTCAGATATTTCTTTTACGATTTTCAACATGTCGGTTTTTCCCTTTAACTCAAGGGTATGCTCAAGCTCATAGGAATAGTCGAAGTGATCCTCAAGGGAATACTTATTTCTACCGGTAATTATTGTTATGTCGTTTATTCCGGATTTCACTAATTCCTCCACTATATACTGTATGGAAGGTTTATCCACAACTGTAAGCATCTCTTTAGGCTGCGCCTTTGTGGCAGGCAATACCCTTGTCCCAAGTCCTGCCGCCGGTATCACTGCTTTACGTATTTTCAAAATTACACCTCCAGAAATATATACTTTATATTCGGCTCTACTTTAAGTCAAATAAATCGTGTATTCTTACAAGCCCCATCAACTTATCTTCCTCTATTATTGGAAGTACAGAGATCTGATTTTCTCTTTCCTCCATAAGTTCCAGTGCTTCTATAGCTTGTTTTTCTTTTGTAATGAATGTGTAGTCCTCACTCATTATGTTCTCAGCCTTCATTAGGAAAAACTCCTCTTTATTCGAAAGTGCCCTTCTTATGTCGCCTTCTGTTATAAGACCCACCATCTTCTCGTCATCGGCCAGCACGCACACGGCTCCATGCCTCTTTTCAGACATTCTCATTATCACTTCTTCAATATTTGTTTCTTTTGTCACTAAAGCCACATCTTTTTGCATTATGTCCTCTATTTTAGTCAATAGCCTTCTACCCAAGCTTCCTCCAGGATGATATACTGCAAAATTTTCAGGTTTAAATTCTCTAAGTTTTATTAATAGAGATGCCAATGTATCTCCCATTACAAGAGTTGAAGTTGTAGAGCATGTAGGTGCCAAGTTCATTGGGCAAGCTTCCCGATCCACTCCTATATTTAAAATATAATCTGATTCTTTTCCCAATTTTGAATTTTCATTTCCAGTCATGGCTATCAGTTTAGCGCCAATTTTTTTTATGGAAGGTAATATATTCACTACCTCATCGCTGTTTCCACTGTTAGATATTGCCACAACCACATCATCCGGATGTATCATCCCAAGATCCCCATGCAGTCCTTCAGCCGAATTCATGAACACAGAATAGGTTCCTGTAGAAGCCAATGTAGCTGCTATTTTTTTCCCGATTATACCTGATTTTCCGATTCCAGTTATAACCACTTTACCTTTTGAATTTAAAATTAATCTAGCTACTTCGGTTATTTCATCTCCTAGTTTATCTCTGACTTTCTCC
>QKCP01000043.1 GCA_003246855.1 Ilyobacter polytropus | reverse complement strand
CCTCGAGATTTTGTACCTCGATTATTGTATCCATTCCTAAACCCCTCCAAAATTTTTGTATAGAATATTCAAAACTGAATAAGTCCATTATGAAAATTTCTGAATTTATTTATAAAAGCTTTTTTGAGCACAAAGTTTCATAGAGCTTTTAAACATAAGCTGCACAGAAAAAATATCCTAAAATAAAAATAATTTTTGTCACGAATCTTTACAGATCACACGAATGAATTAAAATCTTAAAGCATTTTTTCTTTTCTTAACTCTGTGAAGCTCTTTAAGTTACTCCGTGCAGCTCTGTGTCCAAAATATCATTTTATTAATTTTTTTATTTGTGTCCATTCATGCGAATCGTGACTGAAATAGATGTTTTTAATTTTATGACTTTAAATCAATTCAATAATATAAAATAAGCCTGCTAAATACCTATAAAGTTTCAATACCTATTTTACTATATCTACATATCAAAAACAATTTCAAAATTGTAAATTCAAAATAAAAAGCTTGTAAAAACAAGCTTTTTAACCCGCTACAACGTCACTTAAGCTGAACATTGGAAGGAATAGGGCTATTACTACTATACCTATCATTATAGCCATTATGAGTATAGTGAGAGGTTCCATTGCAGCCAATAGGTTGCTTATCTCTTCTTCTACCTCTCTCTCGTTGTAATTAGCAACTTTTTCCAACATCTCCACCAGGGTACCGCTTTCTTCCCCTATCTCTATCATATTTATAACCATAAGCGGAAACTGCTCACTCTCTTGAAGCGGCCTTGCTATGGTATTCCCCTCTTTTATACTGGCCTTTGCTTTTACCACAGCATCCTTTATGATAGCATTCCCCACAACATCGGCTACTATGTCAAAGGCGCTCAGTATAGGCACTCCGCTGTCTAAAAGTGTAGCCATGGTTCTTGTAAATTTTGCCACTGCCACCTTCCTGTTTAACTTCCCGAAAAGCGGCAATTTCAAGGCTATTTGGTCTAGCTTTCTTTTTCCTTTTACGGTGGATCTGTACTTTTTAAAACCGTATACAGCGCCTAACATGGCCATGATTATAAGCCACCAGTTGGAAACGGTCCAGTCACTTGCCCCGATAACCATCTTGGTTATGAGCGGCAGCGCTATCCCTGAGTCGTTGAACATTTTCACAAACTGGGGTATAACGAAAGTTAGCAGTAAAAACTGAATTGTCGTTGCTATTACCAGTACTACGACTGGGTACACCATTGCATTTTTTACCTTGCCTTTTATTACTTCAGCCTTCTCCATGCTGACTGCAAGCCTATCCAAAACTAGGTCAAGTGATCCAGAAGCTTCCCCGGCCTTAACCATGTTTACAAAAAGATCATCAAACTGTTTTGGGAACTTATTTACAGATTGGGAGAGTGCTGTCCCTGAGCTCAGGTCAAACTTAACTGTATCCATTATATCCCTCAGCCTGTCGTTCTCAGACTGTCCGGCTATTATGGATATAGACCTTAAAAGCGGGACACCGGATCCAATCATTGTGGCCAGCTGTCTCGTCAGTATGGTTATTTGCTTTGGCTTTACCTTTTTCCCCTTAGCGAAATTAAAAGATTCAAAAAAACCTTTTTTGCTCGCTTTTATCAGAACAAGTTTTTCCCTCTTCAAAAAACGTTTCAAATCATTTAAGTCTTTTGCGTTTTTTTCACCGTTAACCTTCTGCCCGTTAGGATTAAGGGCACTGTATACATATTTAGCCATAGTCGCCTCCTGTTATTCCATAGTGACTCTTAATATCTCGTCTAAACTAGTTATCCCGTCAATAGCCTTCTGTATGCCATTTTCCCTAAGAGTTATCATCCCGAGCTCACGAGCCTTGCTTTTTAGTGCATGCGTGCTTCCATTCTTTGCAATAAGGTCCCTCAGTTCATCATTTACGTGCAGTATTTCATATATAACTGTTCTTCCCTTATAACCTGATCCGTTGCAATGATCGCAGCCACCTCCCTTGAAAAACTCGACATCCCCGTACTTTTCATAGTCCAAGCCAAGAGCTAAAAAAACATCTTTGCTATAGTGGTGTTTTTCTTTGCAGTAAGGGCATATCCTCCTCACGAGCCTCTGTGCTTGAACCATTAAAATTGAAGCGGATATCATAAAAGGTTCTATCCCCATATTCATAAGCCTCTGAATAGCACTCGGAGCGTCATTTGTATGAAGAGTCGAAAGTACCAGATGCCCGGTAAGTGCTGCTTTTATTGATATTTCTGCCGTTTCTTGGTCCCTTATCTCCCCTACCATTATTATGTCCGGATCCTGCCTCAAAAAAGTTCTTAAAGCCTTAGCAAAATCAAGTCCTATTTCATTTTTACAGTGAACCTGATTAACTCCGTACATATCATACTCCACCGGGTCCTCCGCGGTGGAAATGTTTACATCGTCTCTATTCAACCTGTTTAAGGCAGCGTAGAGAGTTGTGGACTTTCCGCTTCCGGTTGGTCCTGTTACGAGTATCATGCCGTAAGGACTCTTAAAAACCTTATTCAAGCCTTCCATATCATTTTCGGTAAATCCCAGATATCCTAAATCCAGGTTGACGGCTCCCTTGTATTTTTTCCCCGTATATTGTAGGCATGGTTGACACCCTGAAATCCACAAACCTGGTCCCAAGTTTTATCTTAAACCTTCCGTCTTGTGGTAGCCTTTTTTCAGCTATATCCAGGTCGGATATTATTTTTATACGTGATACAAAAGGATTCAGAACAGTTTTAGGAAGCTTTTTGAGTTCAACCAAAACTCCGTCTACCCTGCACCTCACCCTTATTTCTTTTTCATATGGCTCGATATGTATGTCACTTGCGCCTATTTTTATAGCCTTACCTATTATAGCATTTACACCCCTTACAACAGGGGCGCTGTCAGTACCCAGCCCGCTTTCTATATCTTCAAAACTGTCTTCAGCTATTTCTATCTCATTTTCCACCATACCATCTAAATCTTTCAAAGCTGTTTCAACTGCTACGGTGGACTGCTCACTCCTCTTTTTCTCGTATTCATTTAAGCTGTCCAAAATATTTTCTTTGAGTGCCAATACCGGCTTTATAACAAGCTTGGTCCTTAGTTGAAGTTCGTCTATCAAAAAAACATTTGTTGGATTTGCCATTGCTAAGCTTAGCTTATTCCCAGCTTTATAAACCGGTATAACCACATTTTTCTTCATTACATCTTCAGGAATTAAAGTTAGCAAGTCATTTTTTACAGTATTTATATCTACAGTAACGTACTCTACTCCTATATGCTTTGCTAGAACCGGCAGTAGATCTTTAGAGTCTATAAAATCAAACTTTATTAATATCTCACCTAATTTTTCGTTAGTACTTAATTGTTCCTTCAACGCTATCTCAAGCTGTTCATTTGTTATTAGGTGTTCTTCTAGCAACCTCTGTCCTAAACTGGACTGCTTTCTCACTATTACCATTTAGACCCCTCCACTAAAAAATTCAAGTATCAATACAGCTTATGTATAAGTTATCACAAAGAAGAAACCACAATACTCTACCCCGCTAAAGAAAATCCCTAGTATTATAAAAATACTATTTTTTCCACTAATTCCTTTATTTATTTTCCCCAATATATTTTTTATTTCAAGATTTCCACTTTGTACTTCTTACTTATATTTAAGAATATTTAAGAACTTCGAGTCTATTACAATTAAAAAAAAAATTTATTCAAAAGTAAAAAAACATTATTTACAAAAATTAACATAAACCAAAAAAAGAGCTCTTATGAGCTCTTTAATTATCTTTCGATATTTGTATAAGGCAGTAAAGCTATATTTCTAGCTCTTTTTATTGCCCTTGTGATTTTTCTTTGTAACTTAGCGTTTGCTCCAGTTACTCTTGCAGGGTTTATTTTCCCTTTATCAGACATAAATCTTTTTAGTAACTCTACATTTTTATAATTAATCTCTTCTTCTTTTACTCTTAGCTTTGATTTTCTTCTTCTTCTTGTTCTTATTTCAGCCAACTCGATTCACCTCCTAAAATTAGAAAGGAAATTCATCATCATCTTCTTCAAAATCTACATCTGGTTCGCTATATACATCTGGAGCAGATGCCTGATTTTTAGAATAACCACTTTCCGAATAACCTTTTGCTTCAAAATTATTGTCTGAGACCGCATTTCTAGATTCCAAGAATTCTATTTGATCAACCATAACATCGTATGTTGTTCTTTTTTCGCCATTAATCTCGTATCTATTCATTTGAAGTCTTCCATTGATTCCGGCCCTTCTCCCCTTTCTCAGGTATTCGCCTATAAGTTCAGCTGTCTTGCCAAATGCAACACAGTTGATAAAATCAGCTTCACCCTTTTGAAAGGCTCTGTCTACAGCCACAGAAAATCTGCAGTAAGCTTTTCCACTTTGGCCATATTTTAATTCCGGGTCTCTAGTAAGTCTCCCGGTTAAAACTACTAGATTCATAATATCACACCCTAACAGAATAAAAAACGAAAACTAGTCTTATTTAACAATGATATATCTCATCATACTTTCATTGATATTTAACTTAGTTTCTACTTCAGTCAAATTAGTACCTTCAACTTGGAAACTTGTCAAAACGTAGAATCCAGTTGATTTTTTGTTTATAGGGTAAGCCAATTTTCTGTCCCCCCATTTTTCTGTAACTAACTCTTGTGCTCCAGCAGCTTTTAAAGCGTTATCAACATAGGCCATAACCTCTGCTTTTTGCTCTTCAGTTGTAACTGGATCAATGATGTACATAATCTCGTATTTTTTCATAAAATAACTACCTCCTCCCTCTGGTTTTTGTCCAAGTCGCTATTCGACTCAAACAGGGCAAGTTATTATACTATAAACTCACTTTTTTTTCAAGTATTTTTATCTATTTCTTCTAATCCAACTAGGTACATCCAAGTCAGATTGGTCTATGGCTTTCTTTACGTTCTCCACCTTTTCGCTTCTGTCCCCTTCCTTGGAGATTTCCACACTTGGTGCTTCAGCCTGTATTTTTTCCTCTATTTTTTCCTGCATGCCTATAAAACTTGTGGCAACTATCGTTACCTTAATTCCATCTTCTAAAGAGTCATCTATTACTGTACCAAACATAACATCATCAGCAGACTTTCCTGCAGCTTCACGTACCTTATTTGATATTTCGTAAGATTCATTTAAACCAAGGCCGGCATTTCCACATATGTTTAAGAGTATTTTGCTAGCTCCCTCTATAGATTTTTCAAGAAGTGGGCTAGACAAAGCTTGTTCCGTTGCTTTTATTGCTCTGTTTTCTCCGTTTGCATAACCAAAGCCTAACATTGCCATGCCAGACCCCTGCATGGTAGTCCTTATATCTGCAAAATCCAGGTTTATAAGTCCTGGCTGTAGGATCAAATCAGCAACACCAGTTATCCCTATTTTCAATACATTGTTTGCTTCTTTAAACGCATTTTGAAGTGTGATGTTTTTATCAGGCAGCTCAGTCAACTTATCGTTCGGGATTATAACCAGCGTATCTACATACTGCTTTAACTCCTGCACACCTTTTTCTGCATTTTCTTTCCTTTTTCTTCCTTCAAAACCAAAAGGCTTTGTTACTATACCTATCGTAAGTATCCCCATCTCTTTTGCCACCTTGGCAATAATAGGCGCAGCCCCTGTTCCGGTTCCTCCACCCATTCCAGCAGTTATAAAAAGCATATCAGTATTCTCAAGTATAGAATTTATCTTATCCAGGTCTTCTTCTGCTGCTTGTCTTCCCATATCTGGATTTGCTCCAGCGCCCAACCCTCTTGTTAATTTTTCCCCTAGCTGAAATGCTAAATCCGCTTTGGATATAGCCAAATCCTGAGCGTCAGTATTAGCAGCGATATACTCAACTCCTACTACCCCGCTCTCTATCATGTCGTTGATGGCGTTTCCACCAGCTCCGCCGACACCAATTACCTTTATCTTAACTAAAGCTTCGCTACTCATTTTACCCTCCCCTTATTAAAAGCTAAAAAAAGTTTGCTATCCAATCTTTTAAGCCATTACGTTTTTTCACAGTTTTTTCCAATTTAACTTTTGGCTCTTCTAGTTTTTCCTCTACGTTTAAACTGTCTTGATTCTGATCTACTTGAATAACTTTGTCCTGATGGACCTTTTCAAATGATGCCAAAAGTATCCCTATAGCTGTGGACATTTCCGGTTTGAAAAAAGCCTCGGAAATCCCTGGAATTTGCA
>QKCP01000086.1 GCA_003246855.1 Ilyobacter polytropus | reverse complement strand
TTTTTATTTTTTATAAAAAAAAGGGAGGCATCCCTCCCAATTCAAATCGAAATATTCAGCTTATTTCTAGTCTATTTCTCCCGTTGTTTTTTGCCATATAAAGGGCCTTATCCGCTTTTTTTATCAAAAGATTCAAGTCATAGTCGCAACTTAAAAATTCGGCCATACCAAAGCTTACAGTGAATTTTATTTCACATTCGCCTCATATTAGTTTTGATTCGCTGCATACCATACGGATCCTATCTGCTATGCGAAAAGCCTCATTTTTATCTGTATCAACAAGACCCAGAACAAACTCGTCCCCTCCCAATCTTCCAAAAAGGTCGCTATCTCGGATATTTCTCCTCACTATATCTGTAAATTCTTTTAATACCTCATCGCCGACATAGTGTCCGTAGCTGTCGTTAATTTGTTTGAAATTATCCATATCCATGATCACGAATATAAAGCTACTCTTAGTAGCATAAGTTTTTTTTAACTCACGCTCTAAAAATTCTATAAATTTTCCCCGGTTTAATACCCCTGTTAAAAAGTCCCTAGATGCCACTTTATTGAGCTCCTCGTTGAGTTTCTCAAGATATTTCCTCTGTTTTTCTACCTTAGCCTTCTCTTTACTATAGTTTTTCACAAGAAAGTTTACTGTAAAATAAACCAACACCGCCATGGTGGTGTAAGTCCCTATTAGATCAGTTATCCTATAATTTGGAGTTTTGTATAAGGAGACTAAACTCGGCCTTAAATGATTTATGACATAGAGGCCACTAATTAAAGCTATGTTCAATACAAGTACTATAAAATCATGCTTTCCTCCCAGCGAAGCGGAGAGTACAATCAAAGACAGCATATAAAAACTTACCGGTCCGTCCATGCCTCCATCAAAAAACCATATCACAACTCCACCGATATAAGTATTTGCCAAAAAAAACAGCTTGGCAAGCCTAAATCTGCCCCTAAACTTACTCAAGTAATAAGAATAAATCCCAAAAATTGCCCCTATAAAACAGTACCATACGATCCACTTCGGTAGCTTTATAAAATAGTTCCCTAACCCTGAAACGATCGCTACCAAGGTCATCAATATGCAGAGCCCGTTGAATATTCTTTCTTCCAAGGGCTTGTCGCTGTTTTGCTCATCTATATTTTTAAAAAACTTCAGTACACTCCCCTTCACAGTACGAATAGTATCAGCTCCCCGTTCATTGGCATAGTAACAAAGTTTACTAACAACCCCTAGTTAAATATTGTCTCATGAAATTTTTTTCCCCTTACTTCAAAGCAAAGCTTTATGTCATCTCTGTTGTTCCTGTTTACAGAAAGCGGCGGCAGATCGTCAAGCGAAAAAAATCCAGCTGCAGAGGTCTCTATATTTTTCTCAAACTGCCCTCCCAAGTATTCACACTCCACGAAAATCTTATATATAGCATACGGCATAGGACATACAGCATTTTTAGTCCTGTCATATATAGCTATGACTCTTTTTGGTTTTACGTCAGCCCCGGCCTCCTCTTTGGCTTCCTTTACTACATTTTCCATAAGGGAATGGTCCACATCGGCCCAGCCGCCAGGAAGAGACCACATACCATCTATCTGCTCCTTTACCATAAGTATCTTTCCGTCTCTAAATATCGCAGCACGCACATCAATTTTTGGAGTTTGATACCCATTTTCGTTTGCAAAAAGTGTCCTTATTTTTTCATGCTCCATCTCGGTGTATGTATGCACTATATCTATACTTATATCCCTAATCTGTTCAAACCTCTCTCTATCATATTTGTTCGTTGAATAAGCTAACCCAGCCTGAGCAATTGACTGCAGTTTTTTTGCATACTCCAGCCATTTAGGTCCCGTACTCATATAATCTCTCCTCCTGATTGTATCTATTCTGTGTATTTATTTTCGATTAACTTTTATATAAAAAGTATAACTATCCTTATTATACATTTATTCCATCAATTATCAACAAAAAAATCCGTCCCGTTAAGTGGCAAAATAGTTTTAAGCTGTATTAAAAAATTTGCACCCCTAACCTTTTGTATAAAACGTTCCGTATACGTATTATACCCCTTAAAACACTTTCAGTAATAATTATATTACAAATTTTTTATATATAAAAAATATATTTTTTTAAAAAAGCTCCTTAATTTAATCTATTAAATCAAAAATTAAAATATATAAAAAAATTCCCGAAAAAAACATGATTTTCTATGCGGCTATTTTTTATAAATTTGAATATAATTTTAAAATATTGTAAAATCCAAAGTTAACTTATTTTTTTCAGCGAGTATTCAAATTATATTAAAGCAATTAAAATAGCCAATATATGTCTTTTTATTGTATGACTTATTGATTTTTTGTACTTTTGTTGTATACTTTATTATAAAAAATTACACAAGGAGGATTTTAAATGTTTAAAAAAGTAACTTTATTTCTCATGCTGATAGTAATATTTACAGCATGTTCTTCAAAAAAAGCAGAAGACAAGCCTATCAGGATAGGGGTGTCCATCGCTACCTTCGGTGATACATATCTGACCTACGTGAAAGACGCCATGGAAGAATATGCAGGAGGTCTTGGGGATAACGTTGAAGTAACATTTACCGATGCAAAAAATGATCCCAGCGAACAGCTGAAACAAATCGAAAACTTTGTTACACAGCAGGTTGATGCTGTTGTCGTAATAGCGGTAAATTCTGAAGCTACAGATCCAATTACAAAACTTGTTACCGATGCCGGAATTAAATTGGTATACGTAAACAACAGACCTCAAAACCTGCCTGAAGGGGTAGTGTTTGTAGGATGCAATCAGAAAGATGCCGGAATCATGCAGATGGAGCAGATGGCAAAACTGTTGGACGGAAAAGGAAATATAGTTATTATGCTAGGAAGACTTTCCATGGAAGCAACACACAACAGAACCGACGGTGTAAAAGAGGTAGCTGCAAAATACCCGGATATAAAAATAATCAAGGAGCAAAGTGGAGACTGGTCTAGGGAACAAGGTATGTCTCTTATGGAAAACTGGCTTAACACCGGGGATCAAATAGACGCAGTGGCGTCGAACAACGACGACATGGCGCTTGGAGCTATTAAAGCCATTGAAGCTGCAGGTAAAACCGGAGAAATATTGGTAGCCGGTGTAGATGCCACTCCTGATGCCCTTGCAGAGATAGAGAGGGGAAATATGTCCTTTACTGTTTTACAAGATGCAAAGGCTCAGGGAGAAAAAGGTATAGAAGCTGCCTTCAAATTAGTGAAAGGGGAACCTGTAGATCAAGAGGTAATAATCCCATTCAAGCTTGTTACACCTGAAAACTATACTGAATTTAAATAAAGACTGAAAACCCTCCCCAGTAGATAAATATTCTATCTACTGGGGAGGTTGTAATTTGTACTTACTTTAAATTTAAGATGCTTCTGCTATTTTTGATTCATTTTCAGCTTTTTTATCTTTTTTGAAATCTCGTTCATCCTAAATTCTAAAAAAGTCAGCATCCGAAACTGGAAATGATTTACCTTTTATGATTTACCTTTTCTTGCTGATGTATCATCCAAGCTATCTTTAGGGAGGTAAGGAGTACCCCAATTTCAATTGAAAGCATGAAAGAAATTTTATGAAAAATCCCTCCAATGAAAAATACACTTAAAACTATACATATAAATAATGTATTGGCATATCTACCGTAAACAGATCTTTTTTTGCCTCCTATTTTTCCAATTATATTTTTCACGCGTTCTTTTTCTTTTTGAAATTCTTCAAGTTCTTTTTCTAAATCTTTTATGCATTTATGATCTTTCATAACAAACCATCCTACCATTAATAAAAGTCAAAGTAAAAATGTTAATAATCCTCTGCTTAAGCGACTTCCCCTTGTACAACAGCTTTTCTCCTTTTCAAAATAAATAGCGAGAATGCTAGTATTGCAGTTACTATACCAAGCGGGTATCCAATTGAGGCAGAGAGATTAAATCCTTCTCCTGCTATAATTATATATGTAGTAATAACAGCTGTCATAAATGTAGCCGGAATAGTTGCAATCCAATGGTTTTTATTGTTTTTACTCAGATAAACCGCTCCTGCCCAAAGTGCTATTGTAGCCAAGGTTTGATTAGACCATGCAAAATATCTCCAAATTATAGAAAAGTTTATAAAACAAAGAGCTATTCCAACTGCAAATAAAGGTATAGATATGATAAATCTATTTCTGATAGGGCCCTGCTTGAAATTAGTTGCATCAGCAATTGCAAGTCTGGCACTTCTAAATGCGGTATCTCCAGAAGTTATAGGGCAAGCCACAACTCCAAGAAGTGCTAACGCTCCTCCAACTTTCCCTAATAAAGAATTCGATATGATATTTACAACGACCGCAGCTCCTCCAGCCGCAGCAAGGCCTTCTGTCCCACCGAAAAATGTCATGGCTGCTGCTGCCCAGATAAGAGCTATAATCCCTTCTGCAATCATGGAGCCGAAAAAAACCTTTCTTCCTTCTCTTTCATTTTTTATGCACCTAGCCATCATAGGAGACTGGGTCGCATGGAAACCTGAAATGGCTCCGCAAGCTATAGTTATAAAAAGGAAAGGGTAAACTGCAGTTCCTTTAGGATGAAAATTAGCTAAGCTAAGTTCCGGAATTTGATAGCCTTTGAAAAATAAAGCCCCACATATACCTACGCCCATTATTATTAAAGATGCCCCGAAAATAGGATATATTTTCCCAATAACCTTGTCAACAGGTAGTACAGTTGCAACTAAATAATATACTATTATTATTCCCACCCAAATCAATCTATCAATACCAGTTATACTGTTTAAGATTCCTGCAGGACCATTTACAAAAACAACTCCTACAAGTATTAAAAGAACTACAGAGAAAATTCTCATTATATTTTTGGCATTTGCTCCAAGATACTCTCCCACTATTTCAGCGATAGTGGCCCCATCATGCCTCAAAGATAACATCCCAGCTAAATAATCGTGTGTAGCTCCTGCAAATATACATCCGAAAACTATCCATAAAAAAGCTACTGGCCCCCAGAGTGCCCCTGCCACAGCCCCGAAAATTGGCCCTAAGCCTGCAATGTTTAAAAATTGAATCAAGAAAGCCCTTTTCCAGTCGATTTCCACGTAGTCAACTCCATCTGTAAACTTTTGGGCAGGTGTTAAATTTTGCTCATCGATCCCAAAAACTTTTTCAACAAATTTTCCATAAATAAAATAACCACCAATGAGTAAAAGAACAGAAATAATAAAAGTTAGCATGTTTAATTCCCCCGTTTCCTTATGATATACTCTCAATATAAACTAATAAAAATGGCCTTTCCATTTATGTTAAAAGTATATCTCGTTTTCTAAAAAAATTTTACACTTTTGCACCTAAATACAATTCACAAAACATGAAAAGCATTATATCAACATGAAATACAGGGTGGCGGTGAAAAACTAATCAAACTCATGTGTTGCAGAGGTAAAAGTTTAACCTTATCACTCGCCGTTCTTTAGCATACAAAAATAAAAGCAGCACAAGATGTGCTACTTTATATCCATTATTTCCTTAAATGTTTTTATATTGTTCCGACTTACAGGAACAATATCATCTATATGCTGTAATTTTAAATTATAAGTATTATTAAACCAAGGGACTATCTCTTTTATTTTGTCTAAATTTACTATATATGATCTATGCGTTCGTAAAAAATTTTTCTTTGGAAGTTTTTTTTCAAGTTCAGAAATCTTGTGTCTTGCAATATACACGCCATTTCTAGTAAAAATTTTTGTTTCCCTTTCACAGGCTTCACAGTAATATATTTCATCTAAAGAAATCACGTACATTTTATCTCCCTGCCACAGGGTTATTTTTTGACTACAGTAAATATTTTCAGCTTTTTCTTCAGTTTTATTCAGGATAATATCTGATTCGAGTCTTTTTAATGTATCAATTATTCTGTTTTCCGAATAAGGCTTTAAAATATAGTCAAAGGCTTTTATGCTAAAAGCCTCAACAGCATAGTTATCGTAAGCGGTTATAAAAACTATTTTTGGCTTTTTACTAAACTTTGATATAATTTTTGCAAAATTCATTCCATTTAAATTAGGCATATTTATATCTAAAAATATTACTTCTACATAATTTTCCTGTAAAAAATTCAGTGCTTCCATAGGATCTTCAAATTCTTTTACAATCTCAATTTTGCTGAAATTTTTCATAAAATATTTTAATTCTTCCCTTGAAGGGAACTCATCATCTACTATTATACTGTTCAAAATATCACCTACCTTATCTCGAAGCTTATTCTGGTCCCAGGATTCAATCTTTCTATCAAAAGTCCCGTTCCATAAATTAGTTTTAGTCTCAAGTGGACGTTGTATAATCCTATCTTATTCTCTGGCATATTATCATTATATATTTTTTCAATTATATCCTGGGAAATACCTATACCATCATCTTCTATCACAATTTTTACCCCGTCACTACGCTTTTTTATACTTATATATATGTTTTTCCCAGTT
>QKCP01000125.1 GCA_003246855.1 Ilyobacter polytropus | reverse complement strand
ACTAGGAGAGAAATTATGAATTTTAAAAGTTATTTTTTAGAAATTTTTTTTATTTTAATAAGTTTTTTCCTAGTAAAGAAAAATCTAAAAAAATAAAATATTATTTATAAATAATATTTCTAAAAAACTAAATTAACTTTAAAAAAAGTTGATAAAAGAATTATCAACTTTTTTTAAAATAGGGAGGAATACAATGAAACTTTTTGGTACTATGAAAATAAATCATAATAATCACCTTGAAATAGGAGGTATAGACGTCCTAGATTTAGCTGAGAGCTATGGAACGCCATTATACATAATGGACCAAGCCTTAGTTGAAGAAAATATGTCTAATTTAAAATCAGCCTTTATCTCTAAAAAAGTAAAAACAGATGTAATATACGCATCAAAAGCTTTTTTAACTGTTGCAGTATGTCAATTAGTAGATAAAATGGGTCTTAGTTTAGATGTTGTTTCAGGAGGAGAGCTGTATACTGCTAAAATTGCTGGATTCCCTGGAGAAAAAATATATATGCATGGGAACAATAAAACTTATTCTGAGCTGGAGTTAGCAATAGATTATGGTGTCGGATATATAATAATAGATAATATGTATGAATTTGAGAAAATAGAAGATATTTGTAAAAAAACAGGTAAAAAAATAAAAGCACTTCTAAGAGTTAATCCGGGAATAGATGCTCATACACATGAATATATCCAAACATCTACACTTTCGTCAAAATTTGGAGAATCAATCTTTGATGAAAAGATAAAAGATATGATAAAAACTTTGAGCAATAGTGAATATGTAATATTTGAAGGATTTCACTGTCATATAGGATCTCAAATTTTCGAAGAAAAATCATTTTTTGCAGAAATAGAGGTTATGCTTGATTTTGTAAAAAATATTTGTGAAAATATAGGTTTTGAAACTAAAACGCTCAACTTAGGGGGGGGGTTCGGTATATACTACGCTGAAGGAGATACACCTTTTGAGCTAAAAGATTGTGTGTCCCATATGGCTGCAATTCTGGATAAAAAAATAGATGAACATGAGCTTAAAATTGAAAGAGCTATGATAGAGCCAGGAAGAAGTATAGTTGCAAATGCTGGTACTACTTTATACTCTGTCGGAGGATATAAAGAAACTATTAGCGGTAAAAAATATATTTTTGTTGATGGTGGTATGACAGATAATCCAAGACCGGCCCTCTATCAAGCTGTATATGAAGGCGCAATAGCGAATAAAATGAGCGAAAAAGATTTTGAAATAGTTACTGTTGCAGGAAAATGTTGCGAGTCAGGAGATATACTGATAAAAGATGCCACTTTACAAAAATCAGAGGTTGGAGACTATCTCGCTATTTTTTCAACAGGGGCTTACAACTATAGTATGTCTAGTAACTACAATAGGATTGCAAAACCTGCAGTTGTAATGGTTAAGGATGGAAAATCAAAATTGATTGTAAAAAGAGAAACTTACGAAGATCTTATAAGAAACGATTTACCTTTGGAATAATTGAAATGGAGATAATAAAAAAAGACGGGATATCCCGTCTTTTTTTATTATCTCCATTTTATAATTTTTAAAGGATGACATCAAAGAAATTTTTTGTAATTCTTTTTTGTTATAATCTCGAATTTAACATAATCAACTTGTTTTACTGATTCCCTATTAATAAGCTTATAGGCTTTATCGAAGCTAATAATAGCTTGTTTTTTTGCATTTTGCAGCAGGGTAAAATCCATTTCGTTATTTTCAATTGATCTCAACCCTTCAGGGGTTCCATCAACACCGCATACGATAACCTTGTCTAAAAGATTGAACTCTTT
Organism: Ilyobacter polytropus; assembly: GCA_003246855.1. GTDB lineage: Bacteria > Fusobacteriota > Fusobacteriia > Fusobacteriales > Fusobacteriaceae > Ilyobacter_A > Ilyobacter_A polytropus_A. Next base: position 11,850 of record QKCP01000125.1, on the reverse strand, counting down.
AAGAGCATCGATAGCACCAATTGCCATATCGTCATTATTCGAAGCAATAGCATCAAATTTGACTCCTTCTTCTAACCATTTTGATACAACAAGCTTAGCTTGGGTTCTAGACCAATTAGCAGTTTGTTTTTTTACAATATTAATTTCTGGATATTTTTTTGCGACTTCTAAAAGTGCTTCAGTCCTCTTGATAGAATCTTCCATGGTCAAAAGCCCCATCAACACCGCTACATTTCCCTTGTTTTTTAAAAGTTTTGCCAGATATTCCATCTGCAATACGCCTGCTTCCTCATTATTCGAACCAACAAAGTATACCTCATCAGTGAGATCGCTGGGTTTACTTATGGAATAGATCATATTGATCTCCGCTTCTTTCGCTAGAGCTGAAAGGGGATAAGTTGACTCAAAATTAACCGGAACCACAATGAGTGACTGAACCCCCATTTCGATCAATTGGTTAATATCATTAAACTGCTTACCGACATCGGCTCTAGCATTTAATGAGATTATTTCTACTTCTGGAAATTTTTTTGAATAATTAATGATTTCTTTCTTGAAATAGTCCAGGTATGTATCCTCGTATGATGATATAGAAACACCTATTTTTATTTTTTTCTTAGAAGCCTGAATTTCTTTTTTACCACATGATATGCTAAATATAAAAAAAAGTACTAAGATGACTTTAAAAAATTTGTTATGCTTACTCATAGGAAACCTCTTTATTTAGATAGTTTTTATATTAAATTTCAATATACTTATGTATATATAATAAAGCTTTTCCTATCATTTTGTCAAGAGAAAAAATTCACCATTATACGTATACAGAACTATTAATACCGAAACAAAACATAGTTTTCGAAGATTAACTTTCAAAAAAACTATATTTTTTATGTATTTGTTAAAATATAAAGAAAGTTTATTTTATTTTAATTTATTAAAAAGAAATAAAAAGATATTGCTTAAAATTTTATAAAACAATGGGTATCGAGGTGGAATTATAAGGGATGATAAAAAAATCATTCTATTGAGTACACTAAGGACAATAACTTTAGGAGCTATGTGTACTTTTATTTTATTTTATGATATTATAAGGATGGTAATTTAAGTTATAAAAGTGTCGCCGCGACACTTTTTTCAATACAGTTTTATGTGAAAGGAGAATAATGGAAAGAATAACTTTAATAGCGACTGCTACAATGGGTGTGGAGTCGATAGTTGCACAGGAACTTAAAGATCTTGGGTATAATGATATAAAAACATTTAATGGTAGGGTGGAGTACGGAGCAGAACTCAAGGATATACCTGTTTCGAATATATTCTTGAGATGTGCTGATAGGGTTTATATTAAAATGGGGGAGTTCAAAGCTACTAGTTTTGAAGAACTTTTTGAGAAGACAAAAGAACTACCTTGGAATGAAATATTACCATCAAATGCAGAATTTCCAGTTAGCTGGATAAGTTCTGTTAAATCAGAACTTTTTTCAAAATCAGACTGTCAAAAAATAGTAAAAAAAGCTGTGGTTGAAAACTTAAAGGGAGTTTATAATCATGAATATTTTCCTGAAGACGGGGCATTGTATAGGATAAAGGTTCAGATAAATAATGATGTAGTTATAATATCTATAGATACTAGCGGAGAGCCTTTGCATAAAAGAGGGTATAGAAACGATAATAATGATGCGCCAATAAAAGAAACACTGGCAGCTGCCATGGTAAAACTTTCTAGGTGGAAAGGTGGAGAGAGGGCTTTTATGGATCCTATGTGTGGGACAGGGACAATTCCTATAGAGGCAGCCATGATAGCTAGAAATATAGCCCCAGGAGCCAATAGAAGATTTGCGGCAGAAGAATGGCATATAATCTCTGAAAAATCGTGGCTAGATGCCAGAGATCTAGCATATTCAAAAGAAGATTACAGCGCAAACTGTAATATATATGCATCCGATATAGATGAGGATGTTCTGGAGCTAGCAAAAAGAAACGCTGCAACAGCAGGTGTAGATGACTGCATAAAATTTGAAAAAAAACATATATTAGAAACAGAAAAACCAAGTGAATATGGTTGCCTGGTTACAAACCCGCCTTATGGAGAAAGGCTTCTTGATAGCGACAGTGCAGAGAGACTCTATAGACAACTCGGAGATATATGCTCTATGAGGCTTCCTAAGTGGTCGTATTATGTGATAACTTCAAATGAAAAGTTTCAAGAAAATTTTGGTAAGAAGGCAAACAAAAATAGAAAATTATATAATGGTGGACTAAAATGTTATTATTATCAGTATTATGGGGAAAAACCCAAAAACAAATGATAGCATACAAAAAGTGTCGCCGCGACACTTTTTGAAAGGGAGATAGTATGAAAAAAATAATTATATTTTTAGTCTTAATGTCCAGGTTAGTCATTGCAAACAACGTTCAGTTTGAGGTGAGCGAGGGTGCCTTAAATGCTTTTGCAGAGGTTGTTGGAAGTATTGAAGGCGAGGAGAACATAAAGATTCTTTTCATAAAGGTAGGGGCTTTCAAATGGAAGATAGACGACATAAAAATTGATTTAAAAAAAGGGGCGGCTGAATTAAAAGCTAAGGTAACTGTTGAAAAAAACGGAGAAAAATTTATGGGAGAGCTGTTTAGTGAACTGACACCAAAATATGAACCTAAGAAAAAGCAGATAACATTAAAAACAGAAAACATCAGGTTGGATGGCATTAATTTTTTCAATATAGAAAGGGTATTTAGCCCAAAATTCAAGATACCGGTTAATTTAAAAGAGGAAAAAATAGAGGTGAAAATAGGCAAGAACAACAAAAAAAATATACGTATAATACCCAGAAATGAAAAAATTGAAATATTAGAAGACAGATTAATATTAAGTGGGGATTTAGAGTTCGAGGAGACCAAAATTTAAGGTCTCCTTTTTTTGAAAAATGTGTTGAAATGTGATAATATATAAGGTATAAAATAGAGTTCTGAAAGGAGTAAGATTATATAATGAAGATTATCTCAATTGTGAACCAAAAAGGTGGAGTGGCAAAAACTACTTCTACTCAAAATCTAGGAGTAGCTCTTAAAAAACTAGGTAAAAGCGTATTGCTTATTGATTTCGACCCACAGGGGAATTTAAGCTCTGGATTTGGAGTGAATAAAAGAGAGGTAGAAAAGACCATTTATGACCTATTAAAGGCAAAAGCCTTTGTTGCGGACAAAGTCGACATATCTGATGTAAAAGTTGAGAAGGAAGGTTTAGATATACTTCCAACTAATATTAAAATGGCAAAGTCGACAATAGAATTAAGCGGAGTTCCAGGAAAAGATAATCTTTTAAAAGAGATTTTAAAAGAGGTATATGGATATGATTATGTTTTAATAGATTGTCCACCTAGCTTGGATACTCTTACTTTTAACGCTCTTACAGCGTCACATAAAGTGTATATCCCAGTTCAGACAGAGTTTTATGCCCTTGAGGGGATAGTTGAGCTTATGGACACCGTTGAAATGATACAGCAGAGGCTAAACGACGAATTGGAGATAGGCGGAGTGTTTGCAACAATGGTTGATTCTAGAGTTAATCTGCACGTAGAAGTTGTAGATCAGCTACGTGATTTTTTTGAAGCAAACATGCTAGAGTCTTTCATAAGGAGAAATGTAAAAGTTGCAGAAGCCTCGTCTTATGGAAAGAGTATTTTTGACTATGCACCGAAAAGTAATGGTTCCAGGGATTATTTGAATTTAGCAAAAGAAATAGTTGGGAGGGAGGAGTAGCGTATGGCCAAATTGGGAAACAACCCCCTATTGAATAGAAAACCTAAACAGGACTCTGAATCAGACCTAAGAAATCAAAAGGTAATAAAGCAATATGGACGCATGATACATCTAAGTAAAGAACTCGTTGACGATATAGATTTTGAGGATAAATTATACATAAATAGGATATACGAAAAACAGGATCAATTGGAGCTTATGGAGCTGAAAGAAAGCATAGAAAAGATAGGGGTACTAAATATAATATATCTTCAGGAAAAAGATGAAGGTAAGTTCAGGATTGTAAGCGGCCTTAGAAGGGTCAGTGCAGCCAAAGAGCTATATGAAGAGGGTAAGGAGATAAGAGCACGGGATAGGGTGGTTATATTTGATAAAAGCACTCCATACGATCTTCTTGACAATATGTCAGTAGATGAAAACACAAAAAGAAAAGATCTCAGCATCTTAGAGCAGTCATATAAATTCAATAAAGAAGCTAACAAAAAAAATAAAAAAATAGAAGAAATATTGGAAGAATACAGCGTAAGTAAAAAAACATTTTACAGGATTAAAAACGCTATAAGCTACCCCGTAGAATTAAAAGATCACATAGAAGATATCGGAGTAGATAAAGCAGAGCTAATAAACAAGATAATACAGTTTGAAAGTGATGAAAAAGATTTAAAAAAATTAGTAGAAGAATGCATGGACAAAAATAGGGATGAGCTTAGGGAAATTTTAAAAGCTTTAAAAAAACAGGTCAAAATTTCAAAAGTGGAGTTGAAACACAGCAGCAGAGGGCTGAATTTTACCATAAAAAAAAGCATTCCAAATGAACTCAAGGAATATTTTGAAAAATTAAAGGAAAAAATAGAAAGGGAAGACTACTCTTTTATAGAAGAATTTTAAAATGGGGGTTTATATTTGTCTATATTAGAATTTTTACCTAAACATGAGATAGAACCTTTATTCGGAGTAAAATTATGCCATTCTCTTCATAAGATATCAGATTATATCGAAGAGGAAAAGTTTGAAAATATGGTGAAACACGCACTTGGAATAGATAGAAAAAGACTTATAAAATTGAAAAAAGTGGAGGATGTAAACGGTGAAACGGGGACGGTTATAATACTGTATGATTATATATATAATATAAACAAGCCGAAGGTGAGCATACCTCAAAATGAAAACGGGTATTTTGATTTTAAAATATATGAGCTAAATTTTAATCAGGAGATAAACATAGAAAAACTGATAAAACAGCTAAAGATGTATTGACAAAACTTTTTAGATGAAGATTATTATAAGGCAAGCAGAGTAAAAAAAAATAAAAAGAGAAGCTAAATTTTTTCTAGCTTCTCTTTTTATTTTACATGCATGCTACTTCTAAAAATTTAATTTTGAGAGCATAGATTTTGCTATGACAGGTTTACTCATTATGCATGGTCCCGAGATACAGCCACCTTCGCAGGCCATACCTTCAATGAGGTCAAACTTTTCTTTTTTAGCTTTTTGAAATACCTGATTCGCTTGATCTAAACCATCCATTTTTATTGTATTTATCTCTTTTTTACATAGATTTACCACTGCTTGAGTAACCCCACCGGAACTTGCGAAATTCCAAGCATCTACGCTTCCTTCAATATCCTCTGATTCACACTCAGAAGGTTCTATATTTTTTGCTATGAAAAGTGCAGCAATTTCCTCAAAAGTCAGGACATGTCTAACAAATCCCTTGTTATATGCTTCCATTTTCTTAGCAATACAAGGACCGATAAACACAATTTTTGCATCCGGCTTTTCTTTTTTTATTTGCTCAGCAAGGGCAATCATTGGAGATGGAGCTGGAGATATTTTGTCTATAAAATCCGGCTGATTTTTTTCTATATAGTCCACGAATGCAGGACAGCATGAGGTTGTAACTGTATCTTTTGAATTTTCTATAAATTCAGCCTCTTCTTCGGCAACTATATCAGCCCCTATGGCAACTTCATACACTTCTGAAAAACCAACCATTTTAAGAGCAGTTTTGATTTTACCTAGAGTAACCTTTGGACCAAATTGTGCAATTATAGCAGGAGCAAACATTGCAATCATCTCATCCTCAGAACTTTTTATCCCTTTCATAACTTTTATGATATCTGAAGGAGTTTCTACAGCTCCAAAAGGACAAGCCACAAAACAACTTCCACAGCTTAAACAATCTTCATAATTAATTTCAACGGCACTCTCTCCGTTGCTTTTTATAGCAGAAACAGCACATGATCTTTCACAAGGCCTTTCTAATTTAACAATTGCAAAGTAGTTACATGCTTTTTCGCACAAGCCACACCCGACACATTTTTCAGTATCAATAACTGCTCTTCCATTTTTAATTTCTATTGCATTTCTAGGACATACCGATCTACATGAATTGGCCATGCAATTTCTACAGAGGTCTGTAGCATAGTATTTACCAGATGGGCAGATATCACATGCTTCTTGTATAACTTGTACAAATTTTTCTTTTGGAGCATAAGATTCATCTGATAAATACTGATCGATAGAGTTTGAAATCTCAAAAAGTTCTAAGTTTTTAGTTTTTTCATAGTCAAGTCCTAGGTACAGCTTTATTCTATGCTTTAAAACTTCTCTTTCATGATAAACAGAAGTTCTATATTGAGCAGCAGGACCTGGTAAAATTGTTTTATTTAATTTTGGCAATTCCCATCTTAACTTTTCAGTTTCATAGAGCTTAGCTAGTTTTATAATAGTTTCCCTTCTAAGCTTTATGGATCTATTAAAAACAAAGTTACGCATTTTTACTACTCTCCCATCTTGTCAATTATTATTTTTTTCAATTTGTCAGAAGTCATAGAACCGATTAATTCACCATCTATCATCACTACTGGCGGTGTAAGTTGGCCTTGACAGACTCCAAAACAGGTGGCATAATCTATCTTCATGTTCTTCAAGATATCAGGAGCTAGCTCTTTTATACCGTCAATAAGAGTAGTTCCACCCATTAAATAACAAGTTGTGCCAACACAAATCTTTAAATTCATTCAAAATCCTCCTACTGCTAACAGTATTCAACATTGACCTGCTTACCTAGTTTTTTAAGATTTTCAACAAAATCTCTAATCAAATTTGATCTTATTGACATATCAAAAGGCAGTGCAGGATTATGATAAAAAGTATTTACCTTTCTTCCGACAAGTATATCTATATCGTCACACTCCCTGATTAATTTGAATAATTTTTCAGCGGAGTTAAGCTTCCCTCTCAGGTCAACTTCATACATGTTGTTTTTACATTTTTTCACAAGCTCGATCAAGGCTTTTATTGTGAGAACTCCTTCAGTAACTAGATCTACTCCGTCCATAGAACCTGCAGGAGGGATAGAATCCGTTGTTATATCAGAGAAGTCGATGTTTATTTCATTTTTAGATATTCTAGATACAATGTTGCTGGTAGTTCCGCCACATATAATTTTTCTACCCTCATAACCTAAGAATTTGTTTACATAGTAGATATCGGTCTTAGGGTCTAAAGGCGGACCGGTGAATATCATTGCTTTTGGCTTTTCAGTTGCTTTTATTCCAACAATTGTGGCATCATCGCCCGGTTTGAAGCCGTAGTAACTATCGGTAAGCTCTATCATATTATCTACAAGTTCTTTAATATCACGAGTTTTTCTCTGCATTTTTTTTAAATATTCATTGATATTATCTATTCCCCACCCGAAATTCATGAGGTTTCCAAGACCAGCATGTAATACTCCATCACTCATTATAAAAATGAAATCGTCTTTTTCGAGTAAAAATTCACAAGTCTTGATACACTTACCGTTTATGTCAGATTTTTTATACGTAGGGTTGTACATTTCCCCTTTTTTGAATATCAGAGTTCTTGGATTGTCGTAATTTACAATTTTTACTTTTCCGTTTTTAAAAATTTGAACTATAGTGAAGGTTGAGTAAGCTATTCCCCTTGTCTGGCATACAGGAAGAGTCATAGCAATAGTATCTACTACTTCCTCTATCTCTACACCTTTTTCGATCATAGTGCAAATAATTTCAGTTGTCAGTATAGAGAGGATGCTAGCCTTTATACCGCTTCCAAGACCATCAGACAGTATAATAATTTTAGAATCTTTTGTTCGTCCAAGCTGGAAGTTATCGCCACAAACTTCTTCCCCATAATGATTTAAATTCCTCTTATACACAACAGCAGATATCATAGTGATTCATCTCCTAATTTTCCTTTTTTAAAATGGCAAGCAATTTTAAAAGACTTGCTTTTGTTTCAGCAGTGGTTTCCCCTAGTATAGATGCTATTTCCTGACCCACGCTCATCTGTTTATCAACTATTTTTTGTACTTCTTCAGCTATTTGAAGTTTTAGACCTCTTAGTTCTTGCTCTTTTCTTTCTTCCGAGGTAACGTCATGGAAAATTTTCACAATCAAGCCCTTATCTTCAAGCTTAAATACTACTTCCGACATAATCAGGCCGTGTTTCGGGTACTCTTTTATTTTTTTAATACATTTTCCGCTTTGATTAGCATCTACGAAATCTTCGATATCATCAAAGAACTCTATAACAGATCTTCCTATTACATCGTCATCACCAAAATTAAATGTCTTAGCAAATGCAGGGTTAATTAGTTGTATATTGTAACTTTCATCTAAAACAAGAAGACTGTTCGGATCATAGTCAAAAATCATTTCCCAAATATTCTTATTCACTTTTAACTTCTCCCTTCTATTGATTTTATTTTGTATTCCAATATAGTAGGGTAAATTTCTTTTTCGAACCGTTCTTGTATATTGTCAGGGTTTAATTTTTTAAAAAGTTTATCTTGAAGTTTCACCACAACTCCTTCAAGACATGGCCCAAGACAAAATGCCCCACTTAGCTCGACAAAGTCTTCTAATTCATATTTTTCTAGATTTTTTTTAAGGACTTCCACTATTTTAGGAGCCCCTTTCATATAGCAAGCACTACCCATGCATATAGAGAGTTTTATCATACCCATCACCTTATTATTATTTTTAAGGGCAGGAAACGTTAGAATCCTGCCCAAATACAACTAATATTAACCATATTATTCTGTTTTTTTGTTTATGTCAACTTTTTTTCAAATTTATTTTTGAAATCTTCAAAATGTCACTTAATAATGCTTAATTATTCAGTTTCTTCTTCAGATTTAGCATTTTTCATTGCTTCATATTTTTCAGGACCATAGAAAGCATTTAGGTAAAGCTCTTTCATTTCAGACATCAATGGATATCTAGGGTTTGCACCTGTACACTGGTCGTCGAAAGCATCTTCTGTCATTTTGTCTAAGCTTTCTAGGAATGCTTTTTCTGAAATACCCCATTCAGCTATTGTAGAAGGGATTCCGATGCTAGCTTTTAACTCGTTTATTTTTTCTACCAAAGAAGCCACTTTTTCGTCATCATTGTTTCCTCTTAATCCTAGGAAATCCGCAACTTTAACGTATCTTGATTTTGCATTAGGATACTTGTACTGTGCAAATCCAGCCATTTTTACTGGTGCATCACTTGCGTTGAATTTGATAACTTCATTCAGTAGAAGTGCATTTGCAACACCGTGTGGAATGTGGTGAGCAGCCCCTAGTTTATGAGCCATAGAGTGGCAAAGTCCTAGGAATGCATTTGAGAATGCCATACCTGCTATACAAGATGCATTTGCCATTTTTTCTTTAGCTTTTTTAGCTTCAGCTCCACCAGATACAGATTCAGGAAGATATTTCAGCACAAGTCTTGTAGCTTCTAGTGCAAGTGGATTAGTGAACTCACTTGCAAATATTGAAGCATATGCTTCTAGTGCATGTGTTAATACGTCTATACCTGAAGCAGCAGTTAGTCCTTTTGGCATTGACAGCATAAGTTGAGGGTCTACTATAGCCATATCTGGTGTTAACTCGTAGTCAGCCAATGGGTATTTTACACCAGTTTCATCGTCGGTTATAACCGCAAAAGGAGTTACCTCAGATCCAGTTCCTGCAGATGTAGCAACAGCTATAAATTGAGCTTTTTGACCCATTTCAGGGAATGTGAATATTCTTTTTCTAATGTCCATAAATCTCATTGCAAGGTCTTCGAACTTTACTTCAGGGTGCTCATACATAACCCACATGATTTTGGCAGCATCCATAGGTGAACCTCCACCAAGGGCGATGATTACATCTGGCTGGTAAGCCTTCATAGCTTCAGCACCTTTTTTGGCTGTTGATAATGTAGGGTCAGCTTGTACTTCAGAGAAAATTCTAAAGTCAACTCCCATTTCATCAAGTACTTTAGTAACATGATCAGTATAACCAAGTGAAGCTAGAACCGAGTCAGTAACAATAAAAGCCTTTTTCTTAGTGCCTTTTAACTCTTGAAGCGCTACAGGAAGTGAACCGTATTTAAAGTAAATTTTTTCTGGAACTCTGAACCAAAGCATGTTTTCTCTCCTCTCAGCTACAGATTTTATGTTTATTAAGTGTTTTACGCCTACGTTTTCAGAGATTGAGTTTCCTCCCCAAGAACCGCAGCCAAGAGTTAATGAAGGAGCTAGCTTAAAGTTAAAGACATCTCCTATGGCACCTTGTGCAGCAGGCATGTTAACAAGAGTTCTACCTGTTTTCATTGTTTTTCCAAAAGCTTCTATTTTATCTTTTGATTTAAGCTCATCAGTGTATATTACAGATGTATGCCCCATACCACCTAATTCAACAAGTCTGTTAGCTTTAGCCAGTGAGTCTTGGAAATCTTTTGTTTTATACATAGCAAGCACAGGAGATAATTTTTCATGCGAGAATGACTCTTCAAGCTCTACAGACTCTACTTCTCCAATTAGAACTTTTGCAGTCTTAGGTACTTCAACTCCTGCCATCTCAGCAATTTTATGTGCTGATTGACCAACTATGTTTGCATTTAAATGTCCGTCTATAACGATTGTTTTTCTTACTTTATCAACTTCATCTTCCTTTAAAATGTAAGCCCCTCTTGAAGAAAATTCGTCTTTAACTTCTCCATAGATTTTTTCATCTACTAAAACAGCTTGCTCCGATGCACAGATAACTCCGTTATCGAATGTTTTTGAAAGTAAAACTGAGTTAACAGCCATTTTTACATGAGCAGTTTCATCAATTATAACAGGTGTATTTCCTGCTCCAACTCCTATTGCAGGTACTCCAGAAGAGTAAGCGGCTTTAACCATTCCAGGACCACCTGTAGCAAGTATCAGGTCAACAGATTTCATTAATTGGTTAGAAAGCTCAACAGACGGTTTGTCTATCCATCCGATAATACCTTTTGGAGCTCCAGCTTTTACAGCAGCGTCTAAAACTATTTTAGCAGCTTCTATAGTACAATCTTTTGCTCTTGGATGTGGAGAGAATATAATTCCATTTCTAGTTTTAAGTGAGATTAAAGCTTTGAATGCTGCAGTAGATGTTGGGTTTGTTGTCGGGATAATCCCAGCAATAATACCAATTGGATCAGCTATCTTTACAATTCCGTAAGCTTCATCTTTTTCAATAATTCCACACGTCTTAGTATCTTTATATTGATTGTAGATATATTCAGAAGCAAAGTGGTTTTTGATAACCTTGTCTTCAACGATACCCATACCAGTTTCTTTAACAGCCATTTTTGCCAGATGAATTCTTGCATTATTAACTGCAAGAGCAGCTTCTCTGAAAATCTTGTCTACTTGTTCTTGAGAATAAGTAGAGAATTCCTTTTGTGCAGCTCTGACTTGTTGGATAAGAGCCTCAAGCTCTTGTGAATTAGTAACTTTCATAAAACAAAACCCCTCCTAGTTGTAATAGTGAAAAAATTAACTTTAGATATTAAAAAAAAACATTTTTAAACAATAAGCCAATACTGAGTCACAAAACACTTAAAAGTACAAAATTCACTTATATAAATGACATAAATCATTTTTAAGCATTAGTTTTATAAAAAAAATCTAAAAATGTAAGGTTTTTTAGATTTATAAAAGCTAATATAAAAATAAAGTGAAAAAAATAACTTTTAGTTTGCGATTAATTTTCCTTACAAGATAATTATATAAAAAAACAAAAAAAAAGTCAACACATATATAAATATTTTTTTC
>QKCP01000089.1 GCA_003246855.1 Ilyobacter polytropus | reverse complement strand
ATAAGCAATAGTATACTAAGTACTAAATTAAAAACACCTCCCATATCATCAAAAACCACCTTTCAAAATATCTATATTAATTTTAAAATAAGCTACCTCACTTTATTTCTCAATACCCCTATCCCATCTATACGGCATTCTACAGTATCACCTTTTTTCAGATATTTTGGAGGTTTAAATCCCATCCCTACGCCTGCCGGGGTACCGGTCGATATTATATCACCTTTTTTGAGTGTTATCCCTTTGGAAAATTCGCTCAGTAACTGTGCTATACCGTATATCATCTGAGAAGTATTTCCAGACTGCCTTTTTTCACCATTTACATAAGATTCTATGTTTAAGTGCAGAGGGGCACTAAGCTCATCCTTCGTCACTATATAAGGCCCCATTGGGCAGGTTCCGTCCAGGCTTTTCCCACGAAACCACTGCGTATGCTTTTTTTGAATCTCTCTCGCGCTTACGTCATTTATTATGGTGTATCCGAAAATATACTCTTCTACTCTATCTAAAGGTATATCCTTACCGTCCTTCCCTATTATAACCCCAAGCTCTACCTCATAATCCAGTTGGGAAGTGACCTCCTCGTTTAAATTTATATCCTCCATATGTCCCACAGCTTTGTTTACAAGTTTATAAAAGTATATAGGAGCTTCAGGTATGCCTTGTTTCTCTCCAGTTATAGCTGTATCAACCTCACTTATATGGTCTAAGTAATTTTTACCAAGACATATGACCCCTCGCTTAGGCTCCGGTATCGGGGCCACAAGCTTTAAGGAGTTCAAAGCTACCCCCTTAAAATTTTTAATTCCTTTTTCTATATTTTTTCTAGTTTCCTCCGAAAAATTTTCTATCAATTCCAGCATATTTTTTGGTGGATCCTGCAAAACATCTTCTATTAAATAGACAAACTCCCCAGAAACAACGCCCACATGTTCTTCCCCTTTATAAACAAAACTAGCAAATTTCATAGCCCCACCCCATAATCTTTGAATTTATCAAAGTATAGCATATTAAGTTTCTAAAAATCAAATCAATCACTAGCTTTCTGTAAGCTTGAAAAAACACAGTTTTAATAAATCACAGCTTCAACTTTATTCGCATAAAATTAATTTTATGCTTAAAACTAAAAAAGGGCTATATCAGCCCAAAAAATTTTTCTATTGAATCACCTTATACAAAACTGTGATTACCTGTAATAAAATACCCTTCAATAACCACAGATAGGACAAGGAGTATACCCCATTTTTTCAGCCTCCAAAACAGTATATGAAGTAACCGGGCCCGTAACATGTGAGCAACTTATTTTATGATAGTCGTTTCCTCTCATAGCAACGTAAACTATTTCATTTGGCCGGAACTCTTCGCTTCTGCTCATATAGTTATGGAGCACCCTAAGTTTCCTGTATATCCAAGGCGGAACCGGACTAGCATCTCTCCACAAACCTATCCGCCTTCTTCTAGCTTTCGCCTCCATTTTTTCAAAACCATACTTACTATCCCCTCCATTGTACCACGCATAGCCTTTTTCAAGCAGCAAGCTCCCCAAGTTTTTTTTCTCAACAAACACCTCTCCTGTATACAGGCTAGTACCCTTTCGTTCGCGTAACTCCAAAGTTACAGGCTTATTATATGTAATATCCTTTAAAAATTTTTTTGCTTCTTCTCCGTACGGCTGAAAAAGTTCTGGAGCATCAACTCCAAGCAGTCTTACTTGGTATCCACCTTCAAGTGTTTCTACAAGCACTGTATCGCCATCCATTACAATACTCACAACGCCTTTTATAGTTGTGGAAAAACTATTCATACATGTCAGTAAAAAAATAGCAAATATTATATACGAATTCAAAAACTTCACCAACATATCTTCAACCCCTAAGCTATTTTGTCAATGAGTTGATTATAGCACGTTTAACGTTTTTTTTAAAGTTTTTTAAATTTAAAATTAAAACATTGTAATCTTTATTTGTTTATATTTATTTGCATTTCTCTATCCCTATAGTTTATGTGGCTTATATTACTATCGGAAGCGATCCTCATTAATTCTTTAATCTTTATCTTATCCCAGTAGTCTTGTACAAATTCTAATTTTTTTTTAATATTAAGCAAACTGTTTCTATAACCCTTTAGGGCTTCAACGGCATCTTTTATAGATACCTCTTTAAAGCTTACTATATCTCCTGGCTTTACTTGAGCCAGTTTAGTAAGATCTGCGCTAACAACTGTAGCTATCTTAGTATAGCCGCCCGTGGTCTGCCGATCTGCCATCATTATTATTGGTTCTCCAGAATTTGGTACCTGCACAGATCCGAAAGATACCGCATCCGATATTATGTCTGCTCTATTTTTGTGCTCAACAATATTCCCTTGCAACCTTATGCCCATTCTGTCACAGTCCATGCCAACTGTATAGCTAGAGGAAAAAAATGTTTTTAGCCCTCGTTTTGTAAAATAATCATTCTGAGGTCCCAAAACAGCCCTAAGTAAAATTTCCCTCGGGTAATCAGGTATATAGCTATCCGGTACCTTTTTCACATGGTAATCAGATATTTTCTGTTTTAAAGAGCCTATCTCAACTATATCTCCCTTTCTTAAGCCTCTTCCGCTATAGCCGCCTATACCACCCTTTGTATATGTTGATCTGCTCCCCATTACTTCAGGTACCCTTATTCCACCAAAAAAAGCTATATAACCTCTTACGCCGCTTTGCAATCCTGAAAATGAAAGTACATCCCCTTTTTTTACCGGAACAGTCTGCCACATCGGTACGCTATCGCCATTCATGAGAGGTCCATAATCTCCACCGCATATAGCTATCACAGTGTCATCTAAGAATTCTAGCCTAGGTCCTAGCAATGTTATCTCTAGTACGGCTTCTTTATAAATATTTTCTACCAAAGAGTTTGCCAACTCATATGCAAAACTGTCCATTACCCCAGATACAGGCACACCGAACCTCTGGTAACCTATTCTTCCACAGTCCTGAACAGTCGTCAAGAGTCCTCCCTCTATTACTCTAATTCTCCCCATCCCCTACTCCCTTTTATACACATCCTATATGTTTTCTGATCCAGCTCTTTTTTTATTCTCTCGTATTCGTCTGTATTCACAGGCACAAACTTTAACATATCTCCGGCCTCCAACAAAAATTCTTTATCACATGTAGCATCAAATAGTTTCAGCGGAGTCCTACCTATGATCTGCCATCCCCCAGGACTGTCAATGGGATATATGCCGGTCTGCGTTCCAGCTATCCCGACAGACCCTCCATTTATGAGCTTTCTAGGTACATCCAATCTCGGAGTGGCTATTTTTTCATCCATGCCACCTAGATATGGAAATCCCGGGGTGAATCCCAGCATATAGACAAGATATTCACCTGAACTGTGTATCCTTACTACCTCTTCCACGTCCACCCCACTGTGAACTGCCACGTTTTCTATATCAGGCCCGTACTCGCCGCCATAGGCAACCGGAATTTCAATCGTTCTCTGCCTGAATTTATCAGAAATCCATAATTCACCTTGTAAACTTTCTACCTTTCCCTTAAGATCCTCCATAGAAATTATCAGTGGATCATAGTTTATCCCAAGTGATCTGTAGGTTGGCAGCATTTCCACTATTCCGCGGATCTCCCTTTGATCTAAGGCTCGCATAAGGGCTATTACGTGTCC
>QKCP01000032.1 GCA_003246855.1 Ilyobacter polytropus | reverse complement strand
ATGTGGCAGTAAAAGAGGGGAGATTATCCGTATAACTGATTATGATAACAGCTCTATTATTAAGAATGGGAAAAAAATTGACGAAGTAGGGAATGTATATCATTTTGTACAGAACGGCCAAACTCTTTATAGAATTTCAAAAATTTATGGATTATCTGTAGAAGAGCTTAAAGAGATGAACGGCTTGAAAAACAATTATATTTCAGTAGGACAAAAGCTTCTTATTAAAGCTACCGATGATGGTTCATACAACGTTGTGGATGATCAGGGGGGGTATTACACCGTTAAAAATGGCGATACTCTCTATAGTATATCTAGAAGATATGGCTTACCTTTAGATAAGTTGAAGCAGATTAATAATCTAAACAATAATGATATAAGCATAGGACAACGTTTGCTGATAAATAACAATAGTGTATCTAAAAGATTCCATACTGAGCTTAGAAAATATAGGTGGCCTGTAGAGTGGAAAGGTGTAACCAGTCCTTATGGATACCGTTATCACCCTGTTTTAAAAATGAAAAGACTGCATGATGGAGTAGATTTAAGGGCCTCTATGAATACCCCTGTCTATAGTTCTTATTCTGGAACTGTGAGTTATGCTGGTTGGATGAGGGGATACGGTAAAATAGTAATTATAGACCATCCGCGGGGATACTCTACAAGATATGCACATTTGAACAAAATCTTTGTAGAAAAAGGAGATAATGTGAATATTGGGAAATTAATCGGTAAAAGTGGTAATACTGGTGTTAGTACCGGACCTCATTTGCACTATGAGATAAGATATAATGAAAAATCTTTAGATCCAATTGAATATAGAAATTAGAAACTAAAGTCAGGAAAATCCTGACTTTTTTCTTGAATAATATATTTTTTAACTATATAATATTAACTGTATAGAACGATAACGAAGTATAAAAAAGGGGTATAAATGCGTATCGATAAGTTTCTTGTTGAATGTGGAGTTGGCAGTAGAAGAGAGGTAAAAGATTATTTAGCTAAGGGATTTATTCGGGTAAATAGTAGAATAATTAAAAGTTCAAAAGATAAGATAGACGAAATTAATGATGAGATTTTTTTTAAAGAGCGTAAATTACAGTATAAGAGTGAACGTTACTATATAATGTATAAGCCTTCTGGTTATATAACTGCTACGGATGATTTTAAGGAAAAAACTGTGATGGATATTCTTCCGGAATGGGTTAATAAAAAGGGCCTTTTCCCGGTTGGTAGATTAGATAAAGATACAGAGGGTCTTTTACTTTTTACAAATAACGGACAATTATCCCATCAGTTATTATCACCAAAAAAACACGTAAAAAAGAAGTACTATTTGGAATTAGAAAGCCCTATTAGCACAGAAGATATTGAAAATTTGAAAAATGGAGTTGTTATATTAGGGGATTATTTGACAAAGCAAGCTGAGGTTGAAGTGATAGAAGATAGCAAAATTTATTTAACTATTACTGAAGGAAAATTTCATCAGGTAAAAGAAATGCTAAAAGCTGTAGGTAATAAAGTTATCTACTTAAAAAGGGTAAGTTTTGGAAACTTAAGTTTAGAGGGAATGAAAATTGGTGAAGTTAAAGAGATAGGAGTAGAAGATATAAAGGGGTTGTAGTTATGAATAAATATTTAATAGATTTGCATACACATACAAATTGTTCAACTCATGCTTATAGCACATTAGAAGAAAATATTTCAGCTGCTAAAAAAAAAGGTCTTGAAGCTATAGCTATAACAAACCATGGACCAGCAATACCAGACGGGCCTCATATATGGAGCTTTATAAATTTAAAATGTTTGCCAGATTACATTAATGGAATAAGAGTATATAGAGGAGCGGAAGTAAACATTTTGAATAAAAATGGTGATGTGGATTTAGATGATGACATTTTAAATAAATTAGAAATAGTTTTAGGTGGATTTCATTCTATAGAAATTTATGGAGATACTCTGGATATATATAAAAATACCGAGGCAGCTATAAATTGTATAAAACAAAACAAAATAGATATTTTTGTCCATCTAGGAAATCCTAAATTTCCACTTAGATATGATGATGTTTTAATAGAAGCTAAAAAATCAAATATAGCTATAGAATTAAATAACAGTTCATTTACTACAAGTAGAGCTGGATCTGAAAAAAATTGTGAAGAAATATTAAGATTAGCCAAAAAATATGAAAATTATATTGCTCTTGGAAGTGATGCTCATTTTTCAGGTTCTGTTGGTGAATTAACTAAAGTTATTCAACTTTTAGAAAAAGTAGATTTCCCAGAAGAACTAGTTATAAATAAAAATATAGAAAAATTAGAAGAATTTTTACACGTCAGAAAACAGTCAAAACAGATTTCTACTAGTTAAAAGTAATATAATAGTATATATGGGGAGGTGTATATAATGAAGAAAATCTTTGCATATATCTTTATATTATTTTCTATATGTAGTTACTCACAAGAAGAAAAATATCCTTATTCTCGTGAAGAAAAATATCCTTACTCTCGAGAAAAAATGGAAGAAAAAATTGTTAGGGATGAGCATGGCGATAAATACATGTTATATACTGATAAAACCTGGAAGAAAGTAGGAGCAGAAATAGATCCAATTCTTCAAGAACTACAGGAAAAAGTAGTTCTCGATGTTCTTCATTTGACTGGGAAAAGAGGGAAACGTACTAGTTTTATTGTAAGAGTTCTTAAAGAAAAAGATGCCGAAGATAACGAAACAATAAGAAAAGTAACAACAAGTACTTCGAAAAATTTTCAAGAAGAAGTTATACAAAGTATTGTAGAAGTTCCTAAAGATAAAATAGATGAATCTGATTCTGAAGACTCTGAAGATAAAATAGATGAATCTGATTCTGAAGTTAAAACAGAGGAAATTGTAACTAAGAAAACTGTAAGAGAGTCAAAAGATAAAAGAACTTTTGATCTTAAAATAACAAATAACTATTCTAAAGATATAAAGCTTTTAACCTATTTAATAAAATTTAAACATGTGGATGATTACGTTATTGTAGATAAACTTAATATAAGGGATTTAAAACAAGGGGAAAGCAGAAAGATTAAAGAAACTGTTACTGTAGGAGATATAGATGGTAGAGATTATAATTTCGACCTCATAAATTATGAGTTAGAAGAGAAATAGGTGCTATAAATAAAAATATAGAAAATTTTATTACAAGTTCTATATTTCTTTATTCATAAAAAGGTAATTTGGCCTTTAAACAATATAATAGTAGTAAAAGGAGGTTGTTGCTATGAAGAAAATTTTGTGTGCTGCTATCTTTTTACTACTAACAGTTTTTATTTTTGGGGATGAAATTGTAGTCGATAAAAATGGGAACAAAATAGTCATAAAAGATGACAAGAGTTGGGAATATTTAGAAGATTACAGAATTCAAAAAGTAGCTGAAAATAATTTAGAGTTATCAAGCTTGAATTTAACTGGTAAAAGAAGCGGAGGAAGAACTTTAACAGGAAAAATAAAAAATAAAGGCAGCTTTGAGTTTAAATCTATTACTTTAAAAGTTAAATTTAAAAAATACGACGAGTACTTAACTAAAGAGGTATTTGAGATCTCAAATCTAAAACCTGGGGAAGAAAGGGGAAGAAAGGGAATTTGAAAGAAGGATAGATGTAGAAGATATAGAGGGAAGAGATTATATAATTGAAATTTTTTCTTTTGAATAGGCTAATTTAATCAAATTAGCCTATATTTTTTGCTTGTTGGAGGAATGTTGAAAAATGGATATCATAAAAATAGATACATCTAGAGACGTAAGTTTAGTTAAGAAAAAGCGAAAAAGAAATAATATAAATACCAACTTATTTTCAATATATAAGTCAGAAAAAACATTAAAAGACTATATGTTCTATTTAAAAAAATTTCTATCTTTTGTCTACGAGATTAATGGGAAAATAGAACAAGAAGAAATGTTGAATATGATGGCTAATGTAGATAAAGAAGATGTTGAAGCATATGTGGACTATCTTATAAATGAAAGAAACCTAAAAAAGAGCTCTATAAATAAGATCATCTTTTCTCTTAAAAGTGTATATAAAGAATTAGAAAAGCATGGGTTACCTAATCATTTTAAATTTATTCCTACTATGAAAGTAGCTAGACATAATTTTGAAAATGTACTTAAAGTTTCCTATAAAGAGATAAAAAAAATTCTAAAATCTTATGATATCGTAGATGATAAATCCTATAGAAATTATGTTATTTTATATACCTTATTTTATACGGGCCTTAGGAGTTCTGAACTTTTAAACTTAAAATACAAAAATATAATTAATCATGAAGGTGAAAAAGTGTTAAAATTAGAAAAAACTAAAAGTGGAAAAGTTCAGTACAAATCTCTGCATAATGATTGTCATAAAAAAATAATTGAATATAAAATTTACATTCAAAGTTTATATAATATCTCAGATTTTAATATAAATGAAAGTTTTATATTCCCATCTAGTTTTGAGAATAATAAACAGATGACTTATAGCAATCTATATAAAATAATAAAAAATTTGGGATTTCTGATAAATAAAGAAGTTAGTCCTCATAATATAAGGCACTCTGTTGCAACAGAACTTTCTTTGCAAGGTGCAGATGTTTTAGAAATCAGAGATTTTCTAGGACATTCAGATTCCAAAGTA
>QKCP01000161.1 GCA_003246855.1 Ilyobacter polytropus | reverse complement strand
GAACTTGTTGATACATGAGTATGATTATGTAGAGAGCAATTTATTGTTCGCTAAAGATAACTACAAGAAAAACTTTAGGGAATTCTTGGTAAAATCATTAAATGAAGATCTTTGTGGAATAGTTAACCATTTTGAAGATAAAAATAAGATATCGGTTGAGAAAAAGGTAAAGACTCTTTATGAACTACATGAAGAGGTGAACAAATTGCTTTATGGTTTTTGTCCGGAAATTAGTGATTATATGGGGACTTTTTACAGAGACCTACACAGGTTAAAAGATGGGGAAAAATTGGAATTTAAAAATAGTTGTTTAAAAATAGAAGTGTTGTATAATAAAAATGATAAAAGTAAAATAGAGATATCTGAAATTTAAAAATATTTTTTCTTGAATTATTTACATTAAAAAAGACGAGAAAATCTCGTCTTTTTTAATGTAAACTATTTTTAATTTTTTGTGATATTTCCAACATGTTTTCTGACCAATTTTCAGCCAGTGGGTCAATAAAAACTGCGGTGCCATCTATTTCTTTGGCAATTACCTGGGCGCTTGTAGTCGGGAACTGTTTCTGAAGGAAAATAACTTTTATCTCCTCCTTTTTCGCAGTTTTAATTAATTTTTTTAACGCTTTGGGAGTTGGATTTTTCCCCTCAGATTCGATGGCAATTTGTTCTAAGTTGAAATCCCTTGCCAAATATCCCCATGAAGGGTGAAATACTAAAAATTTATTGGTTTTAATAGAGTTAAAGCTATCTTGTAGTGAGTTTTGTACAAAATCTATCTCGGATAAAAAGTTTTCATAATTTTTTAAATAAAATTCTGTGTTCTGCGGGTCTGTTTTTATAAAGGCATTTAAAATATTTCTAGCCTGTATTTTTACCTCTTTAGGAGAAAGCCAAATGTGAGGGTCTATTCCGGAAGAATTATCTTCTTCGTGGTGATGTCGAGATTTTATTAGCTCCACTCCTATTGAGGTGTCTATAACTTTTATAGACGGATTACTGTTTTTTATTTTACTCATCCATGAGAGCTCAAAGGGTAAGTAGCCTATCTTAAAATATATTTTAGTTTTGGATAAGTTTTTTACTTTTTTTGTACTTAGATCATATGTTGCTGGATTTCCTCCAGGCGGTATCATTACATCAACTTGAGCTTTTTCTCCAGCTATCTTTTCCACGAAATATTTTTGTGGGAGGATTGTGACTGTGACGTTTATTTTTTCTTGAGAAAACAAAACAGAACTTACTAATAAAAATATGGTGATTAATAAGTTTCTCATAGCATTCCTCCCCTTGCAGTCCTGTGATTAATTTTCTTCTGTTTTTGAAAATATACATCCACAGTAATTTTGACGGTATAGATTGTATAATTTTGAGAGTTCAACAGAACGTTTATAGCCTTCTTTTTTCTTGAAATCACTTTTTAAAAACTTTATCTTATATTGTTTTTCTAAATTTTCCCCGATTTCATTTATTTTTTTCGAATTTTTTAAGGGGCTGATTGTAAGAGTTGTGCAGAAGTATTCTAAATTATTAATTTTGGCCATTTCAGCTGTTTTTTGTATCCTGAGTTCATAGCAGGTAAAACATCTTTTGCCACCCTCTTTTTCATTTTCGAGACCTTTTACGCTAGAGTAAAACTCCTCTGGGTTATAGTCACAGTCTAAAAAATCTATCGGATGCTTTGTATTTAATGAAGCTATAAGCCTGACTTGCTCATCTTTTCTTTTTAGATATTCTTTTTCTGTTTCTATATTGGGGTTATAGAAAAATACAGTTATACAAAAATAATCTGACAGATATTCCAGTACATATGAGCTGCAAGGTGCGCAGCACGATTGCAATAGTAATGTTGGTACACTATTAGTATTTTTTATTTTTTCAAGTTCTTTATCTAAAAGTTTCTGATAATTTATTTTATTCATTTTATTACTCCTCCTTTAATTAAGTAATTATATCATATATAAAGATAAAATTTAAATAACTTAATCTTCATATAATATAATTTTTATAAGGAGAAGGTGATTGAAATGAAAAAACTAGGAGTTTTTTTTATATATGTTTTATTTTTACCGACATTATTGTTTTCAAATGAATATATAAGAGCTCATGTAGAAAGGGTAGTGGATGGTGATACTTTTGTAGTTAGATTGGATAATGAGATTAAAACTGTAAAAATTTGGGGAGTAGAAGCCCCTGAAAGAAGACAATATTACGGTGTGAACGCTAAACTAAAATTATTATCACTTATTCAGAAAAAAGATGTTAAAATAAGGGTGGTTGAGCAAGCAGATAAGCTTATAATTGGAGAAGTATTTTTGGATGACAGGGAAAATTTAGCAGAAAAATTATTATCAGAAGGTTATTTGTGGTGGGATAGAAAGGGAGGAAATAGCCGATATGAAATTTTTGAAGAGAATGCAAAGTTTAGACGAGTTGGGTTGTGGAGAAATAAGCATGCAGTAGCCCCATGGGACTTTAGAGCAAAGGTGCCAGAGAAGATAGAGTTAGAAAGATAAAAAAATACTTTAAAAATTATTGGTTATATCAAATTGATTTTTTAGGTGTTTTGTAATATACTACTATTTTATAAGATAATGATTTGAATGGAATATTTAAAATAAAAAATGATGTTTTGGAGGGGAATAATGAAAAAATTAAATGGAAAAGGTTTAATTTATACATGGGTTATAATGATTATTATGTTTACATCAATTATTTTTTTTAGTGGTTGTGGAAAGAAAAAAGAAGATAAAGTTGTTAGAATAGGAGTAACAATATCGAATCCGGAGGATAGGTTTATAGAGTACATGAAATCAGGTATGGATAAGTATGCCGAAAATTTAGGGCCTGCAATAGAGGTAGAATATTTAGATGCAAAGATGGATGTAAGCAAGCAGATAGAACATGTGAAATATTTTGTTGAAAAAGAGATGGATGCCATCGTAGTGCTTATAGTTGACCAAAAGACAACTTCTGAAATGACTAAGCTAGCATTAAAGGCTAAAATTCCACTTGTTTATGCCAATAACTTTCCTGAAGAATTTAAAGATAAGGAGATTCCAAAAGGTATACATATTCTTAGGTATAATGGTAAGAAAGCTGGAGAACTTCAGATGGAATATTTAGCAGAGAGACTCAATGGAAAAGGTAATGTGGCTATATTGATGGGGGCCTTGGGTAACATTGGTTCTTATGAAAGGACAGAGGGTGTAGAAGAAATAGCAGGGAAATATCCTGGTATAAATATAGTAAAAAAAGAAAGTGCTAGATGGTTGGCTCCTTTGGCATCTTCTGTAGTAGAAGAGTGGCTAAATACTGGCGTTGAATTTGATGCTATTGCAGCAAATAATGATGAAATGGCAATTGGTGCAATAAGAGTTCTTGAGAAATACGGGAAGGCAGAAGAAGTTATAGTAGTTGGGGTAGACGGAACGCCGGAAGGCGTAGCTGAATTGAAATCAGGTAAATTAGCAGCTACAGTTCTTCAAAGTTCTTACGGTCAGGGAAAGGATAGTTTGGATGCAGCTTTTAAAGCTGCTAAAGGTGAAGCAGTTCCAAGTGAAATATGGATGCCGGTTCAGTTATTAACGTTAAAGAATTATCAAGAAGTTTTAAAAAGGTTAGATAGCAAATCCCCCCCTCTACCATTATTATACAACAAAGAAAATGGAGTTGAAAAACCGAGTATAAATATAGTATAATAACATGTGAAAAAAAAATAGGAGGTAGAAACGAGTGAAGATAGCATTGGGGTCAGACCACGGAGGGTATATGTTAAAGGAGGCAGTTAAAGAGCACCTATTAAGTAGAGGATATGAGGTAGAAGATTTAGGTGCCTATAGTGAGTCTTCAGTAGATTATCCAGAATATGGAAAGAAAGTTGCCAAATACGTGGTAGAAGGGAATGCTAAATATGGAATAATCATCTGTGGAACTGGCATAGGAATATCGATAGCTGCGAACAAGGTAAAGGGAGCGAGGGCTGCCTTGTGCCATAATGTTTGGACTGCTAGGTTGACGAGAGAACATAATGATGCTAACATACTAGCCATGGGAGCGAGGGTTATAGGAGAGGGGATAGCACTAGATATGGTTGATACCTTTCTTACTACAGAGTTTGAGGGCGGAAGACATCAGAATAGGATTGATAAAATAGAAGATTAGTGCGTATAGAAGAAAGGGGATAAAGTATGTCTACTATTTTCACAAAAATAATAAATAGGGAGATACCTGCTGCTATAGTATATGAGACTGATGATGTGATAGCATTTAACGATATAAATCCAGTGGCGCCAGTACATGTATTAGTGGTATCTAAAAAGGAGATTCCAACTATAAACGATATAGGTGTAGAAGATTCAGAGTTAATTGGAAAAATGTATCTTGCAATAAAAGAGATAGCCTCTCAAAAAGGAATAGCTGAAAATGGGTACAGAGTTATAACAAATTGCAATGAGTATGGTGGGCAGGAGGTATTCCATCTTCATATGCATATATTAGGCGGAGAACCTATAGGGCCTATGCGTCAACTTTAATAAAAGAGTTATTATATAGATTTTAAAAAACAGGACAAATAAATCCTGTTTTTTTATTCTTACTATTTTATATAAATAAATCATAGGTCAGGAGGTATCCTATTTTCTTATTTTTTAAATTGAAATTAAAATTAGTACTTTAGTATAGAATAAAGATGTTATTTATAGATATCGTTAGAAAATATAGATGGGAGATATATCTTTTTTTATTATTAATGTAAACTTTATTTAATTAAAGTGGGGGGGCATAAAGGAGTTCATAAAAACTGTTTTAAAGGTTAGAAGATAGCCTATAATTTCATTTACATTTAATCTAAATAAAATGGTAAACTGTTAATGACTATTTATATGTATAAAAAATTGGTGTGATATGGTATACTATAGTGTTGTAATTTCTATGCTGTGTTCGCTTTAGTATATGTATAAAAAATTAGTATGGAATCTTAGAGGCACTATACAAACTTTAGGGCCTTGAAAATAGACTTGCAAATTAATAAATCACTTTAAAAATATAAGACAAACTAGATATAATATAGATGTAAGTCATATAATTAAATTGAAATTATGAGGACTTATACTTAAGTTACTGAGTAATATAAGATAATTATGGCGTTGTAGAGGATATAATTATTATACATACTATAATAAAGTAATAGCGGGGTTTCTAATTTAGAGATGTGGTTAAAGTTGTATTTTTAGTTTAGAAAAATGAGATAAGGCTTCAT
>QKCP01000132.1 GCA_003246855.1 Ilyobacter polytropus | reverse complement strand
AAAATGGGCACGTGGAATCAAAAGAGGTTGGGATCAAATATTAGGACAATTGGCAATTAAATATGAAGACAGACTCTCAGAATATTTATTCTAGAGAGCCTGTTGGTTTTTCAGTAGTTGAGTTTAGGCAAAAACACAAAGTTTATTACATTACCAACCAAAACTTAACCTGTGATGCAACTGCGGGTTGTATCACGAATTTCTTCTTTTATTTTTCAATTTCTTTCTCAAAATAATAAAGACGGGAGATTATTTCCCGTCTTTACTATTTTCAAATTAAATGTAAGTATCTATTTATTGTCAGCTTCAATATCATAAATGGTAAGAATAAAGGTTCCCTAGCATGCTTATATAAGGTAAATTTTCTTGTTCTACCTCCAAATATAATGTATCTATTTCTATGAAATCTTTTAATTCCATCTGAAACTTCGCCATTATATCACTTTCACCAAGTATAAATACCCTTTCTACATTCTGCTTTTGAAGTATAATCGTATGACTAATTTCCTTTATGAGTTTAGATTTTTTTATATTTTTCTCTATATCTTTCTGCCCTATCCTTATTTTTCTGATATAATTTAGTTCACCTTTTTCTGTAAACAGCAGATACGAAGATTCTTTCCCTATAGATATTAAAAGCAAATTGTTTATTCTTAACTCCATATTTTTTTTATAGAAGTTCCAATAGTTATAGTATCCTATCACCTCAGAAGAAACGATTACATTTTCAAGCTTGTATTTTTCCCTTATTTCACATAAAACATCCTTTTTGTAATATTCAATGAGATATTTTCCAATGCCTATTTTTTTATAATCAAAATCGAAATTTATATGTTTTGGGAGTTTTTTTTTCAGTTCAAAGCTTAAATGATTTCTTATATATTTTTTTTCAATAGAATCCTCTACATCCAGTATAAGTACACCGAGAAGCTCTTCTGTTAGATTCAGCAATATATTCTTATCCATTCCATCACACATACCATGTACTGCATTGGACAAATTCATATTTTTATCAATTGAGATATATTTCACAGTATCTCTTCCGACTTCTAGAGACGCATAAGGGTAGTCCTTCAGCCATTTTAAAATTTTAGAGATCATTAAACCACCTTCCAATTACTCTTTCATATTCTTCTTTGGTTGTGATACCATCTTTCACTTTTTCCTGAGCACTTTTATAGAGTTCATCCATCCCTTTTTCTTTGGCAGCTCTTTTTATTTTTAGAAGAGAATCCCCGTTGGTAACCATCTCTTTTAGTTCTTCATCCATCTGCAAAATCTCATATATTCCTGTTCTTCCATAATATCCTGTATAATTACAGTTACTGCATCCGTCACCATTACAATTAGTGCACATCTTTCTTACAAGACTTTGTCCTATTATAAGATTTAAAGCTGTGGAAAATTGATAAGGATCAACTCCTATATTAATTAGCCTACCTATAGCCTCTGTAGTACTGTTTGAGTGAAGAGTAGTCATAACTAAGTGTCCTGTAAGAGCTGCTTGAATTGCAATTTCAGCAGTCTCTCTGTCCCTTATCTCCCCAACCATTATTTTATCAGGGTCCTGACGCAGTATGGAACGTAGTCCTTTAGCAAAAGTAAGCCCTGTTTTTTCATTAACCGGAATCTGTACGACATTATTTAACTGATATTCCACAGGATCTTCAATGGTAATTATTTTCTCTCCCCTTTTGTTTATCTCTTTTAAGACAGCATAAAGAGTAGTCGTTTTCCCGCTTCCTGTAGGCCCAGTTACTAAGATCATGCCATGCGGCATAAAACCATTTTTTAGTACCATCTCTCTTTCTTTGAAAGAAAATCCAAGTTTTTCAAGAGAAAGAATTTCATCTTTTTTATCAAGTATCCTTATAACCACACTTTCTCCGAAAACCGTTGGTAAGACTGATACTCTAAAATCTATTTCCCTATTATCTAATATTTTTTTAAACCTTCCGTCTTGTGGAATACGATGTTCCGCGATATTTAACGAAGAGAGTATCTTTATTCTAGAGACTATCATTTGATGGTATTTTCTAGGAATATCTGTTTCTCCTTCTATAAGCACCCCATCTATCCTACTTTTTACTCTAGTTTCCGTCGAGTAAGGCTCAATATGTATATCTGAAGCTCTATTTCTAACAGCGTAACCAAGTATATTATTTACAAGTTTAACAATTGGATTTTCTTCATTTGTAAGGTCTTCCATCTCTGCTTGTTCATCCACTACCCCAATTTCATCTGATATTTCATGGGTCAGTGTATTCAAATAAGAATCCTGCAAGTAATTAAATGTAGAGAAAGAAACTACTGAAATTTTAATGGGTAATCCCAATTTCAATTCAATTTCATCTATTAAAAATATATCCCAGGGATTACAGATGGCAACTTCAGCTTTTTCCTCATTCTTTTTTAACACTAAAAATTTTTTTTCTCTTATATATTCATTTTTAAAATTTTCCATAAGTTCTAAAACTTCTTCTGAAAATTTAACTTCTTCCATTTCCCTATAAGAAAGATGATGATAATCCGATATAATTTTAAACAACTTTTCTTCTGGAAGTATATTATCTCTAAAAATATCCGAGACTATTTCAAAAGGGTGTTCTCCATCATATAAAAAAATCTCTGAGGGTATCTCTTTTTTTAACTTATCAATAAATTTTTCTATCTTCACCTGAACCCTCCTTCGCGAAATTACTATCTGATTCATTTATAATTCTAGGTGTGATAAGCATCATTATTTCGGATTTCTGAGGTTCTTTAGTCTTTTTTTGGAATAATCTTCCCACTACAGGTATATCCCCTATATAAGGAATACTCACTATACTTTCCCTATCCTCATCACTTATAAGTCCTCCAAATATTACTGTTTCTCCACTTCTTAATCTAACCTGAGTATTGATGTTTTTAGTCTCAAAAGTAGGGTAAGCACCATAATCTGTCTGAGTTACTTCTCCAACAGAGCTTACTTCTAATCCTATATTTATGGTCACTTCCTCGTCGTTATTTATATTTGGTTGCACGTCTAATAATATCCCAACATCCTTGTATTCCACATCCGGAATTGCACTGTAAGAAGTAGTATTTTCAACAGGAACAGCTGTCAGTATCGGAACTTTTTCACCTATTTTTATATATGCCTTCTCATCATCTAGTACCCTTATGCTGGGCCTTGACAGTATATCAATTTTCGACTTTGTCTGGGAAACAGTAAGTGTTTGCGGATCAAAAATTTTGTAGAGAACATCACTTCCAATGTTAAAAGTTGTGTCAAAGCTAAACCCAAGACTTCTTTTAAAACCTTCAGAAGCATCTATTAAAAGTATGTCCACAACTACCTGTTCCTTTTTTCTATCCAAGCTGGATATAAGAAAGTCTAGTTTCTCCAAATCCTTTTTCCTTCCACTTATTGTGATACTGTTTTGAGATTCATTCATCGAAAAATCAGCAATATACATATGATGCTCCAAAAGTTCTTTAGCTTTTTCCATATTCAAATAAGACAAAAAATATGTTTTTCTAAAAAATAGAGAATCATTATCATATTTTTTTACCAGTTCTCTTACCTTGGAAATATCTCGTTCAGAAGCTGTGGCAGTAAAGCTGTTCATTCTAGAATCAACATATATTTTGACTATTCCTATATTCGATCTTAACAAACCAGCCATAGTTTCTGCTTTAATGTTGTTTAAAAAAAAGATTTCTGTTTCCTCAGAGTCATATAAGCTTTCCTTAGAATTTGGATATACAATAATGGTTGATTCGTCAATTGTTTTGCGTGATAAACCGTTTAGCTGCAAAACCATTTCAAATACTTTATCAATACTCATTTGATTCACACTTATATTTACTTTTTTTACCCTCAAAACAGAATCATCTAATACTATATTTGCACCGTATAATCTTGAAATAATTTCAAGACTATTTTCAAGAGTGGTGTTTAAATTCAAGTCAACCTTTTTCTCCATATTAGCCGTATAGGTTGAAGTGAAAATAATAAAAATTAATCCCAATAAAAATGCCTTTACTTTCATCCCTTCTCCTCTAGATATCTCTCGTCACTATAATTTTATTTTGAGGCTCATAAAAAGTTAGATTTTTTCCATTTTCTAGACTTATACGTACGTTAAGGCTGTTGTCTTGCCCCCTTACCTCTATCTCTTCCCCGTTTAAAATCTCATAAAACTCGCCAGAATATTCTAGAAAAAGAGTCGTCTTTCCTTCAGAAATATATCCCAGGAATATAATTTTTCCCATTTCCTCTCTTATGAGTTCCTTCTCATCAACTTCTTCCAATTCTTCCAACTGACTTTCCATAAATACAGAACCTGTTCCCTCAAAAATATTCCCATCTATTTGAAGTTTTATTTCTTTTCTGCTCATAAGGCCTTCATAATTTAATATAGGCATCTCCTCACCCTTTTCCAATTTTGCCCTCTCTGGCTGTATATACTCATCCTCTTTTTTCGGTCTTTTCAACATAAATAACCAAAAGACAGTTAAAATTAAAAGAAAAATTTTTTTCTTATCTATCTTTATCACCTCTAAAATAGACATTTATACCCATATTCCCTAAAATAAGATCTCCATCTTTCTGCATTTTTAAGTAAGATATATTCAAAAAATAAAACTGATTTTCCAGATCATATATAAATCTTCTTAAATTTCCGTAGCTTTCTTTGAAAGTAAGATTTATGGTTATCTCATTTTCTTTCTCCCTAATTTCATAGGAAGCCTTATTTATTCCTCCATATTCTTCTCTTATATTTTCAAAATGAGCTACAAAATTATTCATTTCGGAAAACAGCTCCAAACTCTCCTCAGCATCATTTAGCCTCTTCAGGGAAATTTTATTTTCTTCTATTGCTAAATTGCTTAATTCAATCTTTTCTTTGAGACTACTTATACTTGCATTAAGAGATTCTTTTTCAGAAATCTTTTTTTCAACAGCTGACTTTAAAGATTTTTCTCTGTAAAGCCAGTAAAAAGAAGATGAAAAAAAGACCAAACTAGAAATAGAGAGAAGCAAAAAACTTAACTTAATTCTTTTTCTCATTGACTCCCTCCAATTTAAGTATTGTTCTTTTTTCAGTCTGCTCCTTTAGCACTACTTTGGAAAACTCTTTTTCAAAAACACTTAAAATTTCCTCTGTTTTCATATTTGAAATATTCATGTAGATATATAGTGACTTTTCCTTAAATGAAAAATCCTCTATTATGATATTGTTTTCCTTTACTAAAATCTCTAATCTATTTATCAGCTCTGTTATCGGAGGCGCCACATTATTCACTGCTTTTATAACCTCTTTTTTCTCCTCTATTTCTATCCTTGAATTTATTTGTCTCTTTTTAAGAGAACTCATTGTTTTATTTAAGTCTCTTATTTCTTTATTCAATGTCTCAATCTCATCTGTAACTGAAAAAAAATCTGTTTTAAAGTTCTCTCTTCTCTCCTTAAAGACCTTAAATGAGATAAGAGACAGACCGAGAAATACAAAGGAGAAAAAAATAGAAAAAATACGAAATACTCTCTCTCTACGACGGCTTTTATATGATTTGTCCGTATCAAGTACTATGTATCCCATTGTCCTCAATCCACCTCTTGCTCTCTAATCTCAATTTCATATTTCTTCTGTTTCATGACAGCTATCCATTGACTATACTCCGTCCCAGAAAGTGACTCCTTTTTGCTTCTGCTACTCACAATTCCACTGTCATAATCCCAGTCTTCATGCCATTTAGAATCTCTTTTTTCTCTAAACGGATCTCTAAAGTGCTTCCTGATATAGCTGCCGTTATCCAAGTCCTCCAACTTTCCTGGAAGATATCCGTATTCCATTTCATATTTATTCACACCACGCTGAAGCTGTATGAGAGAGAATCTAAGCTCTTTTTCTCTATCCCTTACATCTGCTGTGCTCCATACCTTGATGAAAGATATAAAAAAACATCCTATCAGCCCAATAAAAAGGAGGGATCCCACCAGTATATACCCTTCTTTTCTAATATTCTGAGTAGGAGACATCATTTAAATCCTTTTCATAATTATTGACCCTTACTTCACCCAAAGAAGGATTGTATACCCATCCTCCGCTGTCAGTGTTTACAAATATCTCTTCGTCATAATTGTATATTATTTGGTTGGTTTCTTTTACAGAATCTTCAGGAATTCTTTTTTCTTTAAACATCTCCAAAGTTATCTCCTCAGGATATCTGCCATTATTTTTTGTATACTCCACATCTACTGCATTACGTATTATTGACAAGTTTTCCTTGAGCTTTGTCTCTTTTGCTTTTCTTACAAGATTTTTAAACTGTGGATTGACCACTGTTGCCAGTATGGCAATTATCACAACAGCAATCATTAC
The DNA here is from genome assembly GCA_003246855.1 of Ilyobacter polytropus. GTDB lineage: Bacteria > Fusobacteriota > Fusobacteriia > Fusobacteriales > Fusobacteriaceae > Ilyobacter_A > Ilyobacter_A polytropus_A. Next base: position 7,758 of record QKCP01000132.1, on the reverse strand, counting down.
CTCTATTAAAGTAAATCCCTTTTCAGTTTCCCTCGACATTATATCCCTCCAATATCAATATGCTTCTACCACTCATTATATGTTTCTCCATTTGATCCAATACCTTTAGATATAGACCTGATATCGTATATCCCCTCTCCAGCCTCGTCATATAATAGCTCCCAGTCTGTTTTTTCTGTTAAAGGGTCTTCAGGAATATATCTCAAATATTTATATTTCCCCTCAGTGAGCGCCCTTAGGCTCTTTGGGTAAAAGTTTTCATTATTTTCATCCCTATGATCTATATAGTATGCGTCTAATGCCTCTCTCATGAGATAAAGATTTTTCTTTAACGATGCTTCCTTTGCTCTTATAACTGCATTTTCATAGGCTGGACGTAGTCCCAGTGCCATAATCCCAACTATAGATAGAACTATTAAAATTTCTGGAAGTGTAAATCCGGAGCTTTTACTACCATTCTCTGTACTTGGTCCCGTCAAGCGCTGTTTTTTGACTCTTGGAATATATGTCATAAATTCCCACCCCCTCATCCGATTCTACAATCCCCCAATTAAAATTACTTCCATTAGTGTTTTCAGAACTCATTGGGTCTTTCGGAATCCTCCTTAAATATCTGAATCCTTTTAACTGGTCTAAAGAACCAGGATATCCGCCTTTGATAACGTCCCTTATCTCTTTGAACGGATCTGCATCGCTATACTTCTCTTCTTCTTTTACTCCATCAAAATCATCTTTAAACTTATCTATGGCATCTCTTATTTCTCTAAGACTACTCTTAAGTTCATATTCTCTGCTCCTTACAACTGTAATCTTTGAAATTGGTATTGTTACAGAAGCCAATATGCTTATTATAGCCACTGAGACAAGAAGTTCAATGAGTGTAAAACCTCTATTCATATCTTTTTCACCTCTACGATACTGCCATCGATAAAGTTAAGATAGGCAATATGATGGCTATTATTATTATTCCTACCAAACTTCCAACTATAACTATAAGTACAGGTTCAATAAGTGAAATAAATGTCGAAACAGCGTCCTCCAATTCATTTTTATAAAACTCCACTATATTATCCAGAACTTCTTCTAAGTTATTAGAGCTTTCGCCTGCACTAATAAATTGGACTGCTAAAGGAGGAAAAGCATTTTCACTCAATGCCCTACTCAGCTTAACCCCATGAGTTACACCTTTAACTGCTTGCTCCAGATTCATTTGAATTCTAATATTTTTAATATTTCTACCTGCCATTATCATGGCAGATACTACATCCATTCCACTTTTCAGAGCTAAAGATAGTAAACTGAAAAAAACACTCAGTTCACTCTTATATACATATTCCCTGACAACTTTTATTTTTAATATTCTGTCCTGTATTTTGAGCATGTTTTCTTTTTTTTGAGATAATAACTTTACATATCTCCAAGTCAAACCTCCACCTCCAGCTATTACATACCAGTATCTTTTTATTCCTTCTGCTGCACCCATGACTATTTTAGTTACAAAAGGAAGTTCTCTGTCAAATGACTCATATATCTTTGAAAATGATGGCAGAACTACAATACTTAAAAAAAAGACTACAGCTATTGAAAATATCAGAAGAAATACTGGATAAATCATCGCGGATCCTATCTTTTTTTTTAACCTTTCCCTTTCAGTAAGGTAGTTGTAAAGTCTCACAAAAGTTTCTGGCAAGTATCCGCTTTTTTCACCGGACTCCACGATCGAACAATAGAAAGTATCAAAATATTTTCCCTGTCGTTCTAAGGACTTAGCCAAAGAAATTCCTGATTTCACATCCCGGATTATGTTTTTCATAATTTCTTTAAACTCATCGCTTTTTAACTGAAAGCTAGATGCGCTCAAGCTTTCTGATATTGACATCCCGGATTTTAATAGAACCGACATCATTTTAGTGAAAATAAGGACTTCATTTTTTCTTCTTCCGAAATTCCAGACTCTTTTTTCACTTTTTTGTTTTTTCAAATCTAAAATAAGGTATCCCTTTTTCTTTAGAAGTTTTTTAGCCTCCTTTATAGAACCGGTATCTATATAGTCTTCTATTATCTTCCCAGCAGCTGTTCCAGCTTTAAAATAAAAAATTTTAACCACCCTCTGTTGTTGCATTAAAATTCAGTTATAAGTTTATATTTGTATAAATAGAAATATTTTTTAAGAAATCAGCATATCCTTGGAAGTAATTCTCCGGCAGGTACATTTATTATTCTCTTTCCTCCGATTCCGGTTTCCAGATACACCACATTCCTTTCATCACTTACAACTTCTCCGATGATTTGAGAATCTACTCCATTTGGACTTTTCTTCATTGCTTCCAGAACTTTTTGAGAGTCTTCCTCGGAAACAATAACTATAACTTTACCTTCATTTGCCATATAAAGAGGGTCAAGCCCCAAAGCTTCACATAGTCCTTTTACCTCCTGCTTTTGAGGCAATTTTTCATGTGAGATCACCATTCCGCATCCACTCTGCGCGGCTATCTCATTTAATGTAGTAGCAAGACCTCCTCTAGTTGGATCTCTTAAAACTCTTACGTTCTCGCTGACCTCTAAAACATCGGAAATCAGTTTATTGAGAGGAGCGCAGTCGCTTTGAAGATCCGTTTCAAACTCCATCCCATTCCTCTGGGAAAGTATAGCTACTCCATGATCGCCTATACTGCCGTTTATTATGATCTTATCTCCTGGCTTTGCCATGGCTCCTCCAATTGACAAACCGTCTTTTACCTCTCCTACTCCTGTAGTGTTTATGTATATTCCATCAGCGGCACCTCTTTCCACCACTTTAGTATCCCCTGTAACAATGATTACTCCAGCTTCTTCAGCAGTTTGTGCCATGGACTTTACAATTCTTTCTAAATTTGAAATCTTAAACCCTTCTTCTATTATAAAACCTGCCGTAATATACAGAGGCCTTGCCCCGCTCATGGCAATATCGTTTACAGTGCCGCAAACAGAAAGCTTTCCTATATCTCCGCCATTAAAAAAAATCGGATTTATCACAAAAGAATCTGTTGTGACTGCCAACCTTCCTGAAATTTTTGGAAGTACTGTTGAATCATTTCCCTGCATCAGGTAAATATTTTTAAAGTATTTGTAAAAAATATTTTTTATTAAATCGTGGGTTGTTTTGCCCCCGCTTCCATGTGACATTGTAATGATATCCATCTATATTAGCATCTCCTTATTTCCATATTTAAAATAGGCTGCACATGTGCCTTCCTCAGATACCATGCATGCCCCTACAGGATTTTCAGAAGTACAGGCTCTTGAAAACAGCCCACACTCTAAGGGTTTCTTCTTCCCTTTAAGTATATCTCCACAGATACATCCTGGAATTATTTTCTCTTCTTTCATATTCATCTTAAGCTTATTTAAAACATCAAATGAAGAATACTCTTTTTTGAGTCTAAGACCAGTTTCAGGTATTTCTCCAAGTCCTCTCCAGCTACTGCTGCAAGATTGAAAAACTTTTTCCATTATTCTTATTGCTTCATTATTCCCATCTTCTTTTACTAGTCTTCCATATAGATTTTTAGTGTCGCTTCTCTCACTGCAAATCATCTCTGCCAGTTCCTGTATACCGGCTACTATATCTACAGGTTCAAATCCTGCCACAACCGCCGGGATATTGTATTCCTTTGAAAGAAACCTGTAGGGCTTTGCACCGATTACAGCGCTTACATGTCCAGGACATAAAAATCCGTCTATCTTTAGTTCTTCATCCAAAACAAGTTGTTCCATAGCTCCTGGAATTGTTTTTAACGAATGAAGAATTGAAAAGTTTTTTATTTCATTTTCCTTTGCTTTTTCAACAGCTAGTGCAATTACAGGCGCAGTTGTCTCAAATCCAACGGCCAAAAACACCACTTCTTTATGCGGATTTTCAGCAGCAATTTTAATGGAATCCAATGGTGAATAAACTACCCTGATATCCCCGCCCATAGCTTTTTCTTTTTGAAGCGAGCTTTCATTACCAGGGATTTTCAGCATGTCACCAAAAGTTGTTATGATGACATCCTCTCTTCTAGAAAGCTCTATCGCTGTATCTATATACCCCTGAGAAGTAACACATACTGGGCATCCTGGTCCGGAAACAAGCTCTATATTCTCTGGCATAACATCCCTCAGGCCACTTTTAAATATTGACATAGTGTGTGTACCGCACACTTCCATGATTACAATTTCTTTTTTTACAGATTCTCTTAATTTTTGAAGCATCCCTTTTACTATTGCAGAATCTCTATATTCCTCTATATGTTTCACTAACTTTCCTCCATCTCTACAAGAGCTCTAAAAATTTCAAGAGTTTTTTTGGCTTCTTCCTCATCTATCTTCTGCATCGCACAACCTGCATGCAAAAGAACATATTCTCCCTCGGTGAGCTGTGGAACCATCATGGTATTTACCCTCTTCTTGATTCCTCCGAAATCAACTGTTGCTTCTCCTTCCATAACCTCTATTACCTTAGCTGGTACTGCTACACACATCTTCTATCTCCTTTCTGGCTCCAGCCACAGCAAGCTGTCCAAGAGAAATCCCTCCGTCATTGCATGGAACTTTTTTATGGGTGTAAACTTCAAACCCTTTTTCTAAAAGTTTCCGGCATAGTCCCTCTAAGAGATACTCATTTTGAAACACCCCGCCGCTAAGAGCCACTTTATTTATATCTCTTTTCTCTCTAAACATAATACAAAGCTTTAAGGAAAAACTTATTACGGTATTGTGGAATTTCCCCGCTATCTCTCCTATATTTTTTTTATTTTTGATATCTTTTACTATTTCTCTTACTGTATTTTTTGTATCTATTACCCACTTCCCTTCTGTTAAAACGAGCTCAAAGGAATACTCACCGTCTACAGGGATCGCTACGGACTCCAGTGCTATTGCCGGCTCCCCTTCATAGGTGGAAGTGTACTTGATGCCCAAAAGAGCTGATATACCGTCAAAAAATCTTCCCATACTGGATGTTTTCGGAGAGTTTAGTCCTGTCTTCAGCATCTGTAGCACAACCTTCTTTTTCATCGGGTCAACTTCTATTAACTCATCTGGAATATCCTCGGTAAAGCTCTCACGTAGATAGGAAAGAGCCGACCTCCAAGGTTCCTTTACCGCTGCTTCTCCTCCTGGAAGGGCTATGTAATTAAGGTGTCCTACTCTATCGAAGTTTTCATATGAGCATATAAGAACTTCCCCTCCCCACATTTTGCCGTCAGTCCCGTATCCGGTCCCGTCAAATGCAAGGCCTATTACCTTATCTCTTTTTCTCAGACCATTTTCCGCCATACAGCTGGCAATGTGTGCATGATGGTGTTGTATTTCATAAAGCCCGCTGTCTTCCTTTCTCGCCATCTCGCTTATTGGGATATCCGGGTGAAGATCTGCTGCACTGAACTTGGGATCAAACTTAAATATTTTTTTAAAATGATTTCTATTTTTTCTGTAGTGCTCAATATGCTCATAATTTCCCATATCTCCTTGGTGCTGGCTTATAAACACCTTTCCTCCTTTGGAGAATGCAAAGGTATTTTTCAGGTGTGGCCCGTAGGCAAATCCATCCCCTACCCACCCTAAATCGAGTGGTAGCGGGGCGTATCCTCTGGCCCTTCTTATGATCCTCTCTTCGTTTTCAACCACTACGGTTACCGAGTCATCCACCGGCACATGTATATCCCGGTTGTGGAAAAGGTAAAAATCGGCTATTCCATCTAGTTCTTTGAAGACATCTTCATTTTTGTATATCATTGGAAGTCCGCTGGAGTTTGCACTTGTCATCACTAAAACCTTAATTCCCTTCTGGAAAAGCAGATGGTGAAGGGGTGTGTATGGGAGCATAACTCCTATTCTTTTGTTTCCTGGCGCTATGCTACTCGGCATAATTTTTTTCCCCGGCCTTAAAAGCACTATGGGTGCTTTTGGTCCGCTTAAAAGCGCCTCTTCTGCTTCTTGAACCTCGCAATACTCTTTTACAGTTTCGACATCCCTCATCATCAGAGCAAATGGTTTAAACGGTCTATTTTTTCTGGATCTCAATTCATTTATGTGGTCTTCACTGAACCCGTTGCATGCAAGGTGGAATCCTCCAAGCCCCTTTATGGCAATTATCTTTCCCTTTTTAAGCAGTTCTACAACTTCATTCACGGGATCCTTGGATTCTATCATTTTCCCATCGGGATCGGAGAGCCATAATTCAGGTCCGCAGTCTGGGCATGCATTTGGCTGGGCGTGAAACCTTCTGTTCATGGGGTCTTCATATTCTTTCTGGCAGCTGGGGCACATCTTAAATTCAGACATTGTAGTCATAGGCCTGTCGTATGGCAGCTCTTTGATTATGGAAAACCTCGGCCCGCAGTTAGTGCAGTTGGTGAAAGGATAGCTGTTTCTTCTGTCCCAGTCCCGAGTTATCTCTGCGGCACACTGAGGGCAGGTGGCTACATCCGGCGATATAAGGGTCAGCGGGGTATCATGTGCCTCGCTTTTAACAATTTCAAACCCCTTTTCTTCCCCTTTTACTATCATATCCTCCCACTCCAGAGACTCGATATGCAAAAGTGGAAGAGAACTACTTTTTAAGTTTTTCATAAAACTTTCTATTTTTACAAGTTCTCCTTCGACCTCTATAAATACTCCTGCAGATGTATTGTTGACCCACCCTTTCAATCCTTTTTCTACAGCTGTTTTGTATATAAACGGCCTAAATCCAACCCCCTGAACAACTCCTTTTACAACGATCCGCCTTCTTCGCACTGAACTTTCTCCTTTCTTTTAAACTTTTCAAGGAAATAAATCATCCATACACTGATTTCAAAGAGAAATATCAGAGGAAATGAGACTGCTATAAGGGTGATTGCATCTGGGGTGGGGGTAATAACGGCTGTTACTATAAAAATCCCAAATATGGCATATTTTCTTTTTTTCGAAAGCAATTCATAGTTTATTATTCCAAGACTGCTGAGTGCCAGCATTACCATTGGAAGCTGAAATATCAATCCTATGCTCAGTACCATCATTATAGAAAAGGACAAATATTTCCCCACTGAAAGCATTGGCAAGACCTCGTCGCTCCCCAAAGACAACAGGTATCTCAGAGTAATTGGAAGAATGTGAGCAAAGGCAAAATACACCCCTCCAACAAAGAGTAAAAAACCAAATGAAATTGAAAAAAATATTACTTTTTTCTCACGTGGATAGAGACCGGGCATCATAAAAGCAACGATCTGCCAAAGAAGAAATGGAAGTGAAAAAACCACTCCTCCCAGCAGGGCGACTTTAAACTTGGCTGCCAGCATTTCCAGAGGTGTTATGAATACAAGCTGCACTCCGCTGCTGAAAGGTTTTCTAAAAAGCTCAAGAACCGCATTTGAAAAGACAAAGGATATAGTGCTAGCCACAATAAATATCCCTAAGGTGGTAAATAACCTCTTCCTGACCTCATCAAGATGGTCAAGTATTCCTATATCTTTATCATTAATTTTTTCTTTCTCACTGGTTTTTTCTTTCTCTTCGGCTTCCATTACTGCTGAACCTCACTGTCTTTTTTTACTTCACTGCTTTTTTTTTCATCGCTGTCTTCTTCCATTATCTCTTTGGCTCCTTTTTTGAACTCCTTTATCGTTCTACCAAAAGCTCTTCCTATTTCAGGAAGCTTTTTCGGGCCGAATATAAGAAGTGCTACAATTAGAATAACTACTAATTCTGGAAAACCTAAGCTAGGCATTTTAAACTCCCCCTTTTTTCACTTATCTT
>QKCP01000066.1 GCA_003246855.1 Ilyobacter polytropus | reverse complement strand
TAAAAAATATGCACGACAACGATTCAAAAAATACTAAAAAAATAGAGTCTAGAATAGAAGATATTAAAATAAAGCAAGATAGATTATTGGATCTTTATATGGATGATAAAATTTCTAAAGAAAAGTTTGAAGAAAAAAATAAGGCTTTAGAAGAAAAATTAATTAATATAAAAGGTTCGGCTATAGATGTAAATAGTATAGACTCGTTTTTTTTAGATAAAAAAAACATCAGACAATACCTTAAGGCATTGTCTGATGACTTTATAACAACCACTGATGAAGACATATTAAGAAAAATTTTCCATACTTTTGTAGACTCCGTTATAGTCTACAGACATAAAGTAGAAATTAATCTAAATTTTTTTTCCATAGTGGATAGTGCTTTTATTGGTGGAAGTGACGGGAATTGAACCCGTGTCCAAGACTAACAATGCCATAAGCTTCTACAAGCTTAGTCTGCAATTCGTTCTCACACTGTCCTACCCCACAGACAGGGCTAGACGGTGCCAGTTTCTAAAATTTCCCCAACAGCCCCGAAACAAAAGCTTTGGGTAAGCCGTAAATTAGTTATACTCCGTAAGGCTTCCTAAACGGCATCGGAAACCTGGAGCAAGCTGCTATCTTAGGCAGCTAATGCGTAGTTTTCGTTTCCATGTAAACACATGAATGACCTCTCGCAGCGGTCAACCTGGCCTGCTACCTATAACTCACTAGCCCTGTCGAAACCTTGACACTCCCATATTTAATTTTATTTATCTATTAAAATCTTTTATTGCCCTATCTATCTGTCTTTTTTGGTCTTTCTTTGCCAAAGTATCCCTCTTATCGTACTCTTTTTTACCTTTTGCAAGACCAATCTCCACTTTTATCAGACCGCTTTTAGTGTATACGCTAAGTGGAACTATTGTATATCCCGCCTGAGAAACTCCTTCGTGCAGCTTCTTTATCTGCTTTTTGTGGAGTAACAGTTTTCTCACTCTTGTTTCTTCTGGTGTAAATTTCCCACCGTAGGCATAAGGAGTAACGTGCATACCCATTATGAAAACTTCGCCCTTCATTATTCTGACAAAAGATTCTTTGATACTCACCTTACCGGCTTTTATAGACTTGACCTCACTTCCTACAAGCTCTATTCCGGCTTCGTATCTCTCTTCTATGAAGTAATCGTGGAACGCTTTTTTGTTTTTAGCAAGCACCATAATCTATAACCTCTTTCCTCTTTTTCCCATATATATTATAGCATTTTAACACTTTTTTTTCAAACTATTTATTAAATTAGTATTAAATATTTGTACCTGAATTTTATCAAAATTTTCAAAAAAATAAAATGGTGTGCTATATCTAGCACACCACCAATTGGAGCTCTCTGCCGGCAATAATTATTGAGCAGCTGCTTCTGTTGTTGCTTCTGTTGTAGCTTCAGCAGGTACTTCTGTTGCAGCTTCAACAGGTGCTTCTGTTGTTACGTCAACAGCAGCCTCTGTAGTTACTTCAGTTGTAGTGTCAACAGGAACCTCTTGTTGATTTCCGCATGCAGCCATAGCTACAGCAAGTAGTGCGATAGTTAATAATTTTTTCATTCTAATACCTCTCCTTATATTTAAAGTTTTTTGTGGATATTGTTAAGAATAACTCAATAAAAACTCCTATAAATTTATCAAAAAAATACAAGCAAAACTAACCCTTATACGGCGACTCGCCCAGGGTTTTTGGTAGCTACAAGCTATCCACGAAGTATAATATCCGAAATTTATGATTCTGTCAACACAAATAATATAAATCTAGATTCTTTAATTAAATACATCGATATATAAAGTATATCTGTCCTAAAAATTAGTCTTTCAATTCCTTAATCAGTAAAAATTTTTCACCGTTATTTTGGATATATTATATAGAAAACTTTGGTGCAGCCAATCATAAAGACTCTTAGTAATTTATAAATTACCGCTACCCCTTCCCTGCCCAAATTAGCCTATTCACCCATTTGAGGCAACTTTCATATCTCTGTGATAGTCTTCTCACATCGGTAAACTATCCTCTTCCAATCACCTAAGGAAAAGTCTAAAAGAGGTCAACTTTCTAAATAATAGAAAAAAGCAGTGTCCACATACTTTTATTGGTAAAATAAATTAAGGATATATCTTTAAAAATTTATATATGATATTGCACTAATAAGGGAGGATTATTGCAGTGTACTCGGAAAAATCACTTTAGCAGTATATTTTAGTAATAAAATTATAGTTAACTGTAAATAGCGAGAATCATATGAAATTATTTATGCGGCCTCTTGAATCTTATTACAAAAGTAAAAAATGTAATTAATTCTATATGCGAAAAAAGGTTTTAGAAATACTCACAGGATTTGCTGTGAATACCGCTAGAGATTTTGGGCCGAAACTCCTTGCACTTATATATAGATATTGAAAATAACAATAACCGGTTCAGGTGCTGCTCCTTATTTTGTGCACGACATTTGGAAAATTTGTATATGATTTTTTCATAAGAAAATACACTCTACTTATCACAAGTACATATTCGAGTAAAGATAGTGAGGTCTCGCCTCAATAAAATTTTATAACCTTAATCTTGAGATATAAATAAAATTCAAATTACAGGGGGATATTTAAAATGGGAAAAAAATATGTAATCGCATTAGACCAAGGAACTACCAGCTCGAGAGCAATTATATTTGATAACAGCGGTATAATAAAAGGGACTGCACAAAGAGAATTTACACAAATATATCCAAAAGCTGGCTGGGTTGAGCATAACGCTATGGAAATTTGGGCTACTCAGAGTAGTGTTTTAACTGAAGTTATTGCAAAAACAGGTGTAAAAATAGAAGAAATAGCTTCCATAGGTATTACAAATCAAAGGGAAACGACTCTTGTTTGGGATAAAAACACCGGAGAGCCTGTGCACAATGCAATAGTCTGGCAGTGTAGAAGGACTGCTCCTATATGCGAAGAGCTGAAAAAAAGAGAAGGTCTAGAATCATATATAAGAAACGCTACAGGACTTGTAGTTGATGCATATTTTTCAGGTACAAAGATAAAGTGGATATTAGATAACGTAGAGGGGGCTAGAGAAAAAGCCGAAAAAGGGGATCTTCTTTTTGGTACGATGGATACCTGGCTTATTTGGAAACTTACAAACGGAGATGTCCACGTAACTGATTATACAAACGCCTCTAGAACGCTCATATACAATATAAAAGAACTTAAATGGGACGATAAAATTTTATCCGAATTAAATATTCCTAAATCAATGCTTCCGCAAGTAAAGTCATCGAGCGAAATTTATGGATATGCTAATCTTGGGGGAATGGGCGGAACAAGAATCCCTATAGCAGGTATAGCAGGCGACCAACAGGCTGCCCTATTCGGCCAAGCTTGTTTTAAGTCTGGAATGGCAAAAAACACCTATGGTACAGGTTGTTTTCTTCTTATGAATACAGGTGAAGAACCGGTAACTTCAGAAAATGGACTTCTTACTACGATTGCATGGGGCTTAAATGGAAAAGTTGAATATGCGCTTGAAGGAAGTATCTTCATGGGAGGGGCTACTATTCAGTGGCTTAGAGATGAATTGAAATTAATAAACGATCCTGCTGATACGGAATATTTTGCAAACAAAGTCCACGATACTAACGGAGTGTACCTTGTCCCTGCTGTTGGATTAGGAGCTCCATATTGGGACATGTATGCTAGGGGAACTATAATCGGTCTTACACGTGGTGCTAACAGAAATCACATAATAAGGGCTGCCCTGGAATCCATCGCATACCAAACAAAAGATGTATTAGAAGCAATGCAACAAGATTCAAAAATAACTCTAAAAGATCTTAGAGTGGACGGCGGAGCTGTTTCTAATAACTTTTTGATGCAATTCCAATCAGATATATTAGGTGTTACCGTGAAAATACCAAAGATTACTGAGACTACAGCACTGGGAGCTGCTTATTTAGCTGGACTTGCTGTTGGATTCTGGAAGGATTTGGATGAAATTTCTAATAAATGGATGGTTGAGAAGGAATTCTCCCCTATGCTTCCAGAAGAGGATAGGAAAAAAGCT
>QKCP01000020.1 GCA_003246855.1 Ilyobacter polytropus | reverse complement strand
AGATTTGCTTCCAGTTTTAAGTCCTACTGTTACATTAGCTCCGCTGTCTTTCAGGTTTAGTGAGTGCGCGTGCCCTTGGCTTCCGTATCCGATTACCGCTATTTTCTTGTCTTTTAAAAGATCGAAGTTACAATCCTTTTCGTAATATATTTTTGCCATTGTCATTCTCCTTGTCTTCTCTAGATTTATTTAAAATAATTAAATACCTGAAAATTATATATTAAAAAGATTATTTTTACATAAATTTTTAATTAAATTTCTGCTAGAATAAGTTCTCCCATTTTTTTGGTTCCAACAAGAGTCATTCCTTCGCTCATGATATCTCCTGTTCTGTAGTTTGCCTCAAGAACTTTAGTTATAGCACTTTCGATTACGTCAGCTTCTTTTTCTAGGTTTAAAGAGTAACGTAACATCATCGCTGTAGATGAGATTGTTGCTATAGGGTTAGCTTTATCCTGACCAGCTATATCTGGAGCAGATCCATGGATAGGCTCATATAATCCTATATTTCCACCTAGGCTTGCTGAAGGAAGCATCCCTATAGAACCTGTTATCATACTAGCTTCGTCTGAAAGTATATCTCCAAACATGTTTGTTGTCAAGATAACATCAAATTGTTTAGGGTTTATAACAAGCTGCATTGCAGCATTGTCAACATAAAGGTGGTTTAGCTCTACTTCAGGGTAGTCTTTAGCAACTTCTTCTACAACCTTTCTCCAAAGTCTTGAAGAGTCAAGGATGTTTGCTTTATCGACGCTTGTCACTTTTTTATCTCTTTTCATTGCAATTTCAAAAGCTTGTATGGCTATCCTTTTAACTTCGCTTTCAGAGTAAACAAGTGTATCGTACGCTTCTAACTCACCGTTTTCGTTTGTTTTTGTAGCTCTCGGCCCGAAGTAGATTCCGCCTGTAAGTTCCCTTACTACGCATATATCAAGTCCGTCACCGATTATGTCTTCTCTTATAGGGCAAGCATTTTTTAGAGCTTTATGAAGGATTGCAGGACGAATATTTGCATATAGTCCCAAAGCCTTTCTTATTCCTAAAAGTCCTGCTTCAGGTCTTTTATCCCCTGAAAGGTTGTCCCATTTTGGACCCCCAACAGCCCCTAGTAGAACCGCATCACTTTTTTTACATATCTCTACTGTTTCTTCAGGAAGCGGGCTTCCAGTTTTGTCTATGGCAACCCCACCAATTAAAACTTCTTGAAAGTTGAATTCATGTCCGTACTTTTCTCCAACTTTATCTAAAACTTTTACAGCCTGATCAATTATCTCTACTCCGATACCGTCACCAGGCATAAGTGCTATATTAAATTTCATTGTTCCCCTCCATCAACTCTTGTATTTATAAAAATTTATTTTATGTACCCGTGTTTTTTAGCGTAGTTGAAAAGCCCACCAGCTTCTATAATCTCTTTTACATCCCCAAGGTCTTTAAGTTGGTACTCTTTTCCAGAAGTCAGGTTTTTGATTACCTTCGCTTCGATGTTTACTTCCACTTCGTCACCAGTTTTTATCTCTTCACAAATTCTAACTTCTGTCTCAGCTGGGATAAGGAATCCACCATCAACTGAGTTTCTGTAGAATATTCTAGCGTAATCTTCAGCCACAACTACTTGTACACCCGCTTTTTCAAGTGCAAGTGGAGCGTGTTCCCTAGAAGATCCACACCCAAAGTTTTTCCCGCTTACTATAACTGTGTACTCAGAAGTATACTCCCCTTCTTTTATAAAAGGTGTATCCCCTTTTACATCTGCAGGCAGTCCAGAAAGAGCGTATTTACCGTATAGTTTAGATTCTTCTGGATCGTCCACCTTGTAAACAAGGTGCATTGCTGGTATTATTTGGTCAGTATCTATGTTATCGCCTAACACGTAGGCTTTACCTTTTATCACGTTTTTCATTATAGTCCTCCCTTATTTTAAAAATTCTCTTGGATCAGTTATGTAACCTGTTACAGCTGAAGCTGCTGCTGTATAAGGTGATGCTAGATATATAGGTGCATCCATAGAACCCATTCTTCCTGGGAAGTTTCTATTCGTAGTAGATATAACTACTTCTTTTCCGTGAGTTCTTCCGAATGTATCAACCGGTCCTCCAAGACAAGCTGCACATGAAGGTTTCCCTACATTACATCCTGCTTTTTCGAATATTTCTCTTAGGGATTCCCCATCAAGTTTTATATTATCAAGGGCTTGGTCTACTTTAACTGTAGCCGGGACTATGAAAGTTTCAATAGCAACTTTTCTACCCTTTAATATTTTTGCTGCTGCAACGAAATCTGTTGTTTTTCCACCTGTACAAGATCCTATATAAGATCTATCAAGTTTTACATCAGAAAGGTTTTTAGCAAGTTCTGCGTTACCTGGAGAATATGGTTTTGCAACTACAGGCTCAAGTTTAGTTGCATCGTAAACTTTTTCAAATGCATAGCTAGCATCAGAATCAGAATTCAATACATTAAAAGACTTGTCTGTTCTTTCGTTTACATACTCGATTGTAAGTTCATCTGGCTCTATAATACCGCATTTTCCTCCAGCTTCTATAGCCATGTTGCATATTGTCATTCTTTCTTCCATGTTTAGGTCACGGATTGAGTCACCGTCAAACTGCATACATTTGTATGTTGCACCGTCAAACCCGATATCACCTATTACTTGAAGTACGATATCTTTACCCATTATATATTCAGGCACTTTACCGTTGAATGTAAATCTCATTGTTTCAGGGACTTTCACCCATAATTTACCTGTACCCATTATATATGCGGCGTCAGTATTACCTATACCTGTTGCAAACTGACCAAACGCACCTGCTGTACATGTGTGGGAATCTGTACCGAATAGTACCTCTCCTGGTCTTGTATGTCCTTCTTGTGCTAGAGTAACGTGACATACACCTTTATAAGTGTCTGTAAATGGCTCGTAGTAGTATTTTAAGTTTTGCTCTTTGGCAAAATCTTTTACATACTCAAGGTTTCTCATTGCATGTTTGTCTTCAGTATAGATGTAGTGGTCAGGTGTAAGAACGATTTTTTCGTTGTCCCATACCTTCGCATCTTTACCGAATTTTTCCCTGAATATCGCCATTGTTCCTGGGCCAGTTACGTCATGTGTCATTAGCACATCCACGTCTACCCATACGTTCTCGCCAGGAGAAACTTTTTCTTTATTAGCATGTTTTGCTAATATTTTTTCTACTATTGTCATTCCCAATTATATCTCCTCCTAATCAATCTATATATTTTAAAACTATAAATATGTTTTAAACTTTTTCTCTATGTCCTTCAGTAGCTTGTATTCTAAAGAATCTACTAAAGCTGTCCAGCTGGCTTGTATTATATCTTTTGATACCCCTACAGTTGTCCAGATATCTTCCCCGTCAGTTGACTCTATAAGTACCCGTACTTTTGCGCCGGTCGCCTCTTTTGAGCTTAACACTCTTACCTTGTAGTCAGTAAGATGCATGCTTTTTAGTTCTGGGTAGAATACTTCAAGCGCCTTTCTCAATGCCTTATCTAGAGCGTTTACAGGACCGTCGCCTTCAGCTGCGGTTATTTCCACCTTATCGTCAACTTTAAGCTTTACCATAGCCGAAGCACTGAACTCTTTCTCTTTATTTGGGTAACCTCCGATTACATTGAAATGTTCTAATTCGAAGAAAGGTTTGTATTTTCCCAGGTGTTTACGTATTATGAGCTCAAATGTGCTTTCAGCTCCTTCAAATTGGTACCCTTGATACTCAAGTTTTTTAAGTTTTTCTATTATCTCCCTTGTTTCAGGAGAGTCCTTATTTAAGTCAGGATCTATTTTCTTAATTTTTGAAAGTATTGTTGTTCTTCCAGCCACTTCA
>QKCP01000153.1 GCA_003246855.1 Ilyobacter polytropus | reverse complement strand
GAAGAAAATGGAATCGGAGAAAAGTTGATCCTGAAGAATATTTTCTCTCAAGAAAAATATGCTGAGATGGAGTTTTCTACCCTCAGGGAGATGAGCAGGGCATACATAAAAATCCAGGATGGTTGTGATAATTTTTGTTCCTACTGCAAGATACCATTTGCTAGGGGACATAAAAGGAGCCGGTCGCTTGGTAGGATAGTGGAAGAGGTGGAGCTTCTGGCAAAAGACGGGTTTAAAGAGGTAATTCTCATAGGAATAAACCTTGGAGCATACGGAGAGGACCTTGACGGTGACACAAGCTTGGAAGATGTGATAGAGGCAGTGTCTAAGGTCGGGCAAATAGAGAGGATAAGGCTGGGGTCAATGTATCCTGATAGGATAAATGACAGGTTTATAGAGGAACTTAAGTCCAATAAAAAACTGATGCCACATTTACACATATCCCTACAATCTTGTGATGATAAAATCTTGAAGCTGATGAACAGGAAGTACGACAGCATACTCATAGAGCAGCGACTCGCTAGACTGAAAAAAGAGGTAAGTGATTTAGAATTTACTGCGGATGTCATAGTTGGATTCCCACAGGAAAGCGATGAAAACTTTGAAAATACATACAACCTTATTGAGAAAATAGGTTTTTCTGATCTGCACATATTTCAATATTCAGATCGAGAAAAAACAGCTGCCCTTGGATATAGTGGCAAGGTAAGCCCTGCAGTGAAAAAAAATAGGGCAGACAAGCTGAATGGCCTTAGGGAAAAGATGTTTTCCAAGTCCAGGGAAAGGTATACAGGAAAAAACCTAAAGGTTTTTGTTGAGGAGTCCAAGGATGGGAGCTGCTACGGATATACCGAAAACTATTTGAGGGTTAGAGTTGAAAATTTTGACGGGAAAATAGGTGAAATAGTAACTGTTCAGATAAAAAAACTTGAAAGGGAGCTGCTTATCGGTGAAGTTAAAAATGAAGAGGTATAAGTTGAAATACATGTTTTCTTGGAGTATCCTGATTATTTCCTTGTTTTTTCTTTTGGTAGTTAACTGGAACAAAAATAAGGTAAATGAAGTGAACTGGGAACGTTATATGATTATCGGTAAGGAAAATGTATTCGTAGTATATGAAGACAAGCTGGCAGTAAGGATACCATTTGAAATAACCCTAGATAAGCAAAAAAACATAGGGGATTACGTGAAAAAGGGCAATTACGAAGAACTTTTAGTAGCAATAAACGAAGTTTTACCTGAAAAGGTGGAAAACTATAAGGTAGTTAAAAGCGGTAAGGTAAAATTTAACGTAAAAAATGAAAAGAATATACCAGAGATAGCAATAGACGACAAAAGGTTGGTGCTTACATCTAGCCTGACGAAGATGTTCATGGAAGTTTACAATGACCAAGTAAAGACAGAGGATACAGACAGTATCCTAGTTGATATATTAAATGCCAACGGCAAAAGTGGGTACGCTAGCAAAACAGGGGAAAATCTGAAGAGAGAGTTATCGTACCGTTACAATGCTGCCAACTACACGCAGCAGGCGGAATACAGCTACATAATAAAAAAGAACATCTCAGATAAAAATCTTGAGGATATGGTTTTAAACCTAAATGAAAAATACTTTAAGTTGAAGCCTGAAGAGGAGCTAGATATACCTACCATTGCGAATGTGGTACTCGTGATTGGAAAAGAAGAGAAGGACCTTTTGGAGATAAATATTTTGAAAAATGGCACTCTTGACAGGGAAAACTATGGAAAGCTGAATAAATTGGGGTATAAAAATTTGAATAGAAGTTCTGTCAATGCAAACATAGAAGAGAACTTTATAGAGTACAATGGAGAAGATTACTATACCGCATATAAACTTTCAACACTTTTAAACATCCCAAAAAGGGTAGAGAACAATCAATTGAAGGAAGAGATAAATGTATACTTGAAATAGGAGGAGTAGATGAACAAAAAAATTCAAACTATCATAGACGCAGTAGAAGATAAGAAGGGCAAGGATATACTTATCTTAGACTTTCAGGGTAAAAGCTCTATAAGCGACTACGCATTTATTTGTACTGGTAGGTCGGATAGGAACATAAAAGCTATAACCGATGAGATAACAAAAAAAATGAGAGAATTGGGAGAGGAAAAATTAACAATAGAGGGATATGACGAGGCTAAATGGGTTTTGCTTGACTATGATGATGTAGTTGTACATATATTTGATGAGTCAACAAGAGATTACTACAGCCTAGAAACATTATGGTTGGAAGCAAAGGAAATTTATAGAAGTTAAGATGTTTACTCTTCTTGCTTTTTTAATGATTTTCTTAGAAACTAGCCTAGCAATAGATTATCCTTATAATGTTTTTTCCATAACCTATATCAACTATGTGATGTACGAAAAAAATGAAAAGGGATTTTATCATGCTATTTTGGTAGCCCTTTTGTTATCTCTTTCCGGGAACTCAGTTGAGAAAAAAATTTTTTTCTTTGGGATCTATTCTTTGGTTGTTTACTGTTATTCGAAGTATATTTTGTATGAAAAGCTAAATATTCCATTGATAGCTTTAGTGCAAGTATGTTTGTATGCTCCATATGTTTATTATTTTGAGTTTCGGGCGTTTAGTATAGGTATCATGTTAAGAATGTTTGTATTTTATACAGTGGCTAACTATATATATTTACAAAAAATTACTTTAAGCGGGAGTAAGTAATGAAGGGGAAGAAAACAAGCATAAAACTTGGAAAAGACACAGAAAACAGAATGAAAATATATATGCTAGCTGTAGTTGTGGTCTATTCCATTTTAATGCTAAGACTTTTTTATCTTCAAGTTTTTAAAGGTGCATACTATAAAAATCTTTCTGAGAGAAACAGAGTTAAGATGAAGAAAATAGATGCCCCTAGAGGAAAGATATTTGATAGAAACGGAAACCTTTTGGTTACAAATGTTGCCGGATATAGGCTTGTTTATTTAAATGAAAGGTCGTATGACGATAAAATTTTGGAAGAAATTTCCAAGTTGGTTAATTTAGACACTGATACAGTGGAGAGGCTCATAAGAAACAGCGAAGTCTTAAGCTACACAAGGGAAAACATACTTTTGGATGACCTCCCGGAAGAGGAGGCTCACAGGATAATGGAGAGGTTATCGGACTACCCATATCTTGACGTACAGGCATATTCTAAAAGAAAGTATAATTTTGGTGAAATGGCTTCACATGTACTTGGGTATGTGAAAAGGATTACCGCAGAAGAGTACCAACAGCTCAAGGATAAGGGTTATACCAAAAGGGATATAGTCGGGAAAAAGGGTATAGAAAAACAGTATGACAAACTACTGCAGGGAAAAGATGGTTATGAGTATATAGAGGTCAATGCATTGAACAAGCTGGTTAGAAAGATACGGCATCAGGAGGCTTCTCAGGGTAAGGACCTTTATCTTACTTTGGATATAAGGCTTCAGGAGTATATGACAAATTATCTCGAAGAACATAAACTCAAAGCCGCATTTGTGGCGTTGAACCCTAAAACTGGAGAG
The DNA here is from genome assembly GCA_003246855.1 of Ilyobacter polytropus. Lineage (GTDB taxonomy): Bacteria > Fusobacteriota > Fusobacteriia > Fusobacteriales > Fusobacteriaceae > Ilyobacter_A > Ilyobacter_A polytropus_A. The sequence goes on along the minus strand of QKCP01000153.1, from coordinate 341 downwards.
GTTATTACAATGGCCAGTACGCCTGAGTATTCCCTCAATATGTTTAGCTCTAAATTTAGCCAGAGCGAGTGGAATGAAATTTTGCATGATGAGGGCAAACCGCTACAAAATAGGTTTCTCATGGGGACCTATCCTCCAGGTTCGGTATTTAAAGTAATTTCAGCGCTGACATTTTTAAAAGAGGGTATAAATCCGGATATAAAACACTACGATCCGGGGTATTATCAGCTGGGAAAATGGAAGTGGCGTACCTGGAAGCGTGGCGGGCACGGTTATGTAGATATGGAGAAATCCCTAGTTGAGTCTGTAAACACCTATTATTATGAGCTAGGCGATAAAAT
>QKCP01000134.1 GCA_003246855.1 Ilyobacter polytropus | reverse complement strand
AATTTGTGTATTGGCCAGGTTTAAGATTTACAATATCAATACCATCTAGAGATATGGTTTGTAAAATTCAAGCCCCTTTAAACTGCTTCTTTCTCACCACTGTAATTGAGGCAGAATTTCCTGCAAAAGGTTGCACTTTTGTTACCTGAGGAACAGGCGGATAATCCAAAACCATGCATCCAGAAAAAGTAATAATTAAAATTGTAAGAATGCCGATATGATAATAAAACAAGTCAAACTTTTTCATATTGTACCCCCTATTCTTTTTGATAAGCCAACGCTGTACAATATAAAAATTTATAACTAATTTCTGAAGATTATTCTTAATTTCACCGGTTTTAAATTTTATTTCCTTTATAATCAATATTTTTTAAGAGTAATTAGTGCGAAGGTAGTCAGTATCTTATTTTAAACTCTGCAGTCTATGACTTTGCAATTATCGATAGGGATGGGGGTGAAATTGCTAGATAATCTTACGTTTAGTGTATTTTTGTTTAAACTTATCTTTCCTGCTATTACTGTGTTTGATTCTTTCAGATGTATATTACCGCTAGAATAATCCTCTGAATTAACAAGTGTATCTGGAATTTTTTTGTTTTTACTGTTTACAACGCTTAATTTCATAAAAAAATCGCAGAATTCAATGATTTTTACATTAAATATGTACTTGTAGGTTTCTTGTGAATAAAAATCAATGAAAACTAATTCACCAGTTTGAATGCTGTTCATTTGACCTCCTGTAATAGTAACTACCTTCATTTAAATTATAGCACAAAAATTTTGAAATAATCATACAAAATTTAAGTATTATCAAACGGAGTACTTATAGAAAAGAAGTATCATCAAGGGAAGGCAGTCTATAAAGTCATAAAAATATTAATTATAGATTTAAGCTGAATTATGGTAGAATAACTGTATAATCAACAGCTAACCCGACTGTCTGGTTGGGTTTTTATTTTGCGTACTTATTTTAGGAGTGGAATATGAGAGAGATAAAAAAATATTTATACGTGATAAACTACCCGACATTCGAAGAGGAACTCTGCATGATGGAGATGAGGGTGCTTTTTGGCAGAGAGCCTGAGGACAAAGTTTTGATTTCCGGCAGAAAGTTCGACCCTTCTAACAGCGTATTCATAAAGAAAAGGCTGGACGTAATTTACGAAAAGGACAGCCTGGAGGAAATCCTGACAGATCTGGAAGCAGATAGAATACGATTGGATGACTTTAAGGCGGAGTATTTGCGGTTACAGAAGGGGAATGTATCATACGAAGAAAGACTTAGAAGTATAAAGGAGATAGGCCTCAGGATAATCGGGGAATCTTCCATGACACATCCTAAAACAATACTCGGCATCACAAAATACAACGGGAAATGGCTGCTTGGCATAAATGTGAACAACGATTTTGGTTGGAAGCTGCACGAAAACAAGCCCTGCTCCTATTCCAACTCACTCAGTGTGAGGACTGCAAGGGCTGTGGTGAATATAGCGAGTATTGGGAAGCTTGAAACAAAGGTGATAGACCCGTGCTGCGGCGTTGGGACGACCATTGTAGAGGGGCTCTCTATGGGTTACAACATCTCGGGCTGCGAGATAAACACAAAGATAGCAGAAGATGCCAACGAGAACTTAAAGTACTACAACCTGGAAACTAAAGTGGTAAATAAAGATATGCATGAAATAGAAGAGTATTATGATGCCTCTATAATAGACATCCCCTATGGGCTGTTTAGCCATACAACTGAAAAAGTGCAGCAGGATATAATAAATACAGCTAGAAGGATCTCTAAAAAGATGATAATGGTGTCATTTGAAGATTTGGACGAACTGATATTGGGTGCAGGGTTTAAAATAGTGGACAGGTGTACTGTCACTAAGGGTAAGTTTAAAAGGTATATTTTAATCTGCGAATGAAAAACTGAAGAAAGTTTAGAAAAGTAAGAAACATAAAGCAATGAATAAGCCCTGTTTTTAGTACTCTATATAAAAACAAGCTCTCTTACTAGAAACAATTATCTTGACTATTTTAGTTATCTATGATATTATAAGTATAGTAATTCGGAATTAAATTTATATCTAATTTTCATTCAATGCTTTATAAGTTTTGTAAGAATTTAGTTAAAATTTGTTCTAAATTTCAATACAAAATTTATGGAGGTATTAAAATGATTAAAGGAACTGTTAAATGGTTTAACGCAGAAAAAGGGTTTGGATTTATTTCTGGAGAAGATGGAAAAGAGTACTTCGCACACTTTTCTCAAATTCAAAAAGATGGATTTAAAACTTTAGAAGAAGAAGAGCAAGTTACTTTCGAAGTAACTCAAGGACAAAAAGGTCCTCAAGCTTCTAACATTAAATCTTTATAAGCTAAGTCATCTAAGCTGCCTAATAGGCAGCTTTTTTTATTTCTAAAATTATTTGAGTATATTGTAAATTAAAGGGGCAGCCTTTGAGCTGCCCTTTTTTAATATTAATTTTTATTGTTTAACCTACTGATGAAAAGTACAAGCAGCCAAGATTATTCTACTGTGTGGCATTTAACTAGCTAGGTTTTCTATGTTTTAGCCCAGCAAAAAATATACGATCGGGATAATTCCATACCAAATCACGTAGGTTAGTGCCAGAAGCATGATTTTATCTATTTTATCGTAGTATTCTTCTCTCAGTATGAATTTCCGTATTTTAACGGCGAGGATCGTTCCATGAAATATAGACATCAGAATTAAAGTTCTCAATACAAGATTCAATGTTTTAAAGTCCTTGAGTAAAGGATTAGTCGCAGCGGCCAATATGATAAAAGATATAGCTATCAGTGAAGCATTGGGTATTCCAAAGATTACGGCCAGAGATTTTTTTGAGACTGTTTCGTCAGCTTCATAATCTGGGACTCCAGCAAGAGTGTTAGCTGCGAAGACAGCCAGGAAAAGCGGGACGCTAAAAATCCATGGCGTGGGATCGTAGAAGCTTCCTCCCTGGAAAAAGTAGCCGCATAAAATTACATATGGGCTGTGTGTTATAGCAACAACGAGTTCCCCTAGCCCATTATAGCAAAATTTTATTGGAGGTGCAGTGTAGCCAATCCCTAAAAATAATCCGATTGCAACTAGGAGAAGAACGGATAGTGAGGAACCAGAAAAAATCTGAAAAAACACAAAAGTTGAAATCAAGATCAGGATAAATACAGCTGAAAGCCCGTATTTCATCTCCTTAGAGCTAAGTTTTTCTTCAACTAATACCCTGGACCCGCCTGTGAAAAAACCAGCATTCAGATTGACTTTATCCGTCTGGTAATCGTAGTATTCATTTGTGAGCACTGTAGCAAGTTCTATTAAAAATATGATCAGGTATCCGAGGAGAAAGACGCCCAAATTAAACATTTTTAAGTTTCTATAAGCCGCTATAGTTCCGAGGGTATAGGCTATAAAAGTCAGGGGATAGAACTGCAGTCTCGACACCTTTGCCCATGCTGAGATTTTTTTTATAGAAGAGTTTGATTCCATTGTATTCCTCCCTTAAATTTTTGGTTAAAGTTGAAGTGATACTTATAGTATACAATAATGAATTAAATAATCCAATAAAACCTCAGGAAAGTGTAAATTTCATAAATATAATGCCAGAATTGTTTTATCTAAATTGTCAAAAGTTTAGTTAGTTAGTAAAACAGTAAAAAATATAAGTATTTTTATAGAATTTGATGGTATATATTATAGTGTGACTAAAATATATTAGGAATAGTGAGCGCTTTATTGGAAGGAGTCAAATGACTATGAAAAGATACCTTAAGCCTCTGCTCAAGGTGGTAGCAGCCTACTTTATTTTTGGAGTAACCTGGATCAGATTTTCTGATAAGATACTGATGTTCTACACGAATGATTTGAACCAGATAACTAACCTGCAAACATACAAGGGGATAATCTTTGTTGGAATCAGTACAGTTATAATATATATTACCCTCATGAATGAAATGATGAAAATGAAAAAATCTGATGTAGAAAAAATCAAAGCAAATAATTTAGTAAATTCGCTTATAAGCAGCACCGATGCACTAATAGGGATAAAAGACCTTTCTGGAAAATATATAATGTTAAATAAAAATGCGTATGAGTTTAGCGGTATAGATGATAACGACTTGATCAGGAATGAAAGAATAAAAAAACTGTTCTCGGCATCCCAGCTACAAAGTTTTAAGAAACAGGACTTGAAAATCTTAAAAACAGGTGAGCATATAAAAACTCAGATTAGCTTAAAAGGTAAAAATAGCCAAGATCAAGTTTTCCTTGTCTCCAAGTTTCCAATAAGAAATGAATTGGGAGAGATATTTTCAATAGGGGTTGTAGCAAACGACGTCACTGAGAAAAACAAGTATTATGAGAGGTTGGCCATAGAAGCTAAGGTATTTGAAACTTTGAAACAGGGAATTATACTGATTGACAATAATATGAAAATAGTAGAGATAAATAGGTCTATGTGCCAAATTTTGAAGTTCAAACAGGAGAAATTGGTAGGGGAAAATATACAGGATATACTATCCGCAAATATAACCATTGAAAATATATCCAATGCACTAAAAAAAAATAATGGTTTTTATGAAAAAGAGATTTTTTTAAAAACGAAAAAAAGTTTAGTTTTTCCTGCATGGATATCTATAAATTCCATAAAGCAATCTGAAGGAGGTCCTGAATATTATGTAGTTATAATAGAGGACCTTACAGAGATAAAACAAAAAGAAAACAAGATAACAAGACTTGAAAAAATAGACCCTTTAACCGGATTAAGAAACCAAAGTGACTTCAGAAGGTACTTAGAGCAGACCATATCATATTCCAAACTACAAAATTATAGCTTTGCACTAATGTACATTGATATTAATAATTTGAAATTTATAAACGACTCTCTTGGGTATAAAGCCGGTGACGAAATTATAAAAGTTATAGGGAAAAGGCTGAAGTCTATAAGAAGCAGCTATACTAAGCTTCACAGGATGAATGGTGATGAATTTGCAATAATTATTTTGAATAATGAGGATATGACAAACTTAAGAGCTTTGGGACAGAAAATTTTAGACTTGTCTAAGGCGCCAGTTAAAGTAGGAGACAAGGAGATAAATGTAACTGTTAATCTTGGAATAAGTGTCTACCCAGAAGATGGTGAAGATTTAGAAACTATAGTGCAGAGCGCCCAAACTGCCTTGAGGTATTCGAAAGACAAAGAAGTCATGGGACTAGAGTTTTTTTCAAGGGATTTCAGAAATGAACTGGATAGTAAATTTGAGATGACAACCTCTCTGGCAAAGGCAATCAAGAAAGATGAATTTTTGGTCCATTATCAACCCCAGGTAAACACAGTTACCAAGGAGATAGTAGGAGTAGAAGCCTTGGTGCGTTGGGAACACCCAAAATACGGGATAATCTCTCCAATGAAATTCATACCTATAGCTGAAGCAAATGGCATGATGCACGAGCTGGGGATGCTGGTTCTTGAAAAATCTGGGAGGCAGTTCAAAAAGTGGCTGGACGACGGATATGAACTGAAAAAGCTTTCAATAAATCTTTCATCTGTTCAGTTTAAAAACGAGGTCATAGTGCGGGATATATTACAAGTTTTAGACGGAATACAACTTCCAGCAAAATTTTTGGAAGTGGAAATCACAGAGAGTGCACTGGTAAGCAACATACTAGAGGTCGAGGATAAACTGCTAAACTTGAAGATGAATGGTATAAGTGCGAGTATTGATGATTTTGGTACGGGGTACTCTTCCCTGGGATATTTGAAGTCATTTTCCGTTGATAAGCTAAAAATAGACAGGAAATTTGTGATGGACATACCGGATATAGATGATGGAACTATAGCCAAGATGATATGCAATCTTGCCAAAACTCTAAAAATGCAAGTAGTGGCAGAGGGAGTGGAAACCCAAGCTCAGTATGAATTCATGAAAAGCATTGGGGTGGAGATAATCCAGGGATATTATTTTGGTAAACCAATGCCAGCTGAAGAATTAGAGATACTGATGCAAGGGAGTACAACAAAATTAACATAGAGTAAGGAGTCGGGCATATGGAGAATAAAAAGAGGATTAACGCCATAGAGGATAATATAGAAATCAATCAAACCACTATAGATATACTGCCAATTCCAATATTTTATAAGAATACCGACGGAGTATATATTGGGTGCAATAAGAAATTTGAGGAGTTTTTAGGAAAAAGTAAGGATGATATTGTGGGCAAAGGTGTCTTTGAAATATCTGGGGAAGAGCAAGCAGCAGAGTACTTTTCTAAAGACAAGGAGCTTTTTGATAATCCCGGGGTACAAATATATGAGTATGAGGTTTTAAGTAAGGATGATAAAAAAAAGAGGGTAAGGTTTTATAAGACCACATTTTTGAATGCCGATGGCGAGCTTGGCGGACTGATAGGGACTATTTTTGACATAACATCTGACTATGAGAAAAAGGAATTGCTGGAAGAAAGGAATAAACTCCTAGAAAGGATATATACCAGGGATAGCTTGACAAATTTATACAACCATAAAAAAATACTAGATATACTAGAAGCTCAAATAAATATAAATGAAACATTTTCTATATTTATGTTTGATGTTGACAACTTCAAACAGATAAATGATAATTACGGCCACCAAATAGGCGATAAGGCTTTAATAAAAATAACGGAGACTATACTTTCTACTGTAAGAAAAGAAGATTTTGTGGGCAGGTATGGCGGTGAAGAATTTTTGATAGTATTCCCAAGACTAAACATTGAAGAAGCTTTAAAAATTTCTGAAAGGTTGAGGCGGGAAATAGCAATGATAGACCTTATAGAAGGAAGGCAGATAACAGTGAGCGGAGGAGTTGTGGAGTTCACAGATGAAAGTTTGAATGCTCTGATATCAAAGGCGGATAGATTCTTGTACAAGGTTAAGAAATCAGGGAAGAACGGAATATATTTTAAAGCTCCGAAATAATCAAAAATAGATTAGCAGCAAAGAAAAACCAGTGAATAGTCACTGGTTTATTATTTTACTAAGTAAATTTTCTATATAATGTTAAAAATAGATTAAATAGAATAATTGGCAGAATTAACAGTTGGTTAAAAAAAATTAACAAAACTCTTGTTCAACTTGTAAATGGATGGTAATATATCTGAAGGGATAGAATGAATTTATAAAGGAGAATGTTAGCGTGAGGGATAATTTAAAAGGAAGATATGGGTTTTTCGTCGCCTTTTCAATGGTGGTGGGCGTGGTAATAGGTATAGGTATATTCTTTAAGGCAACCCCGGTACTAAATGCAGCGGGATTAAACCCTAAAATAGCAGTGGCGGCGTGGGTTGTCGGAGGAGTAATATCCATTTTTTCAGGACTAACTGCAGCTGAGATAGGCGCGGCCGTACCGGAAACAGGCGGGATTATCGCATGGATAAGAAGGGTATATGGGGACAGGGCGGCATTTTTAGTTGGCTGGTGCCAAGCATTTATATATTGCCCTTCAATAGTGGCACTGATAGCTTATTATTTTGCATATTTTACGACACAGTTTTTAGGTGTAGATGCAGCTAGTAGTTATATGATACCGCTTTCGTTCGGGACGGTAATTTTAATATTCATTGTAAACATTTTTACGGAAAAAGCCGGCGGGCTGCTTCAGGTAGCTGCAACTGTGGCCAAGCTTATCCCGATTTTTATGATAAGCATTTTTGGATTCTTTTTTGGAGGGGAGAGTTCCGGGGCAGTGAAGGTGTTTCCGGAGATCGTAAGAGATGGAAGTCCTATAATGCTGTTTGGCATGGCTTTGGTACCGGTTATGTTCGCTTTTGACGGCTGGATTTACGTTGGGACAATTTCAGGCGATCTGAAGGATGTAAAGAGGGACCTGCCCAGGGCGATTATATTTGGACTCGGGTTTATTACGATAGTTTACACTTTTCTAAATATAGCCATATTAAAAGTGTTTCCAGCAGAAGAGATTGTAAAGCAGGGGATGTTTGGAGTTGCCCAAGAGTTGTTCGGGAATTATGGGGCGAGATTAATATTTTTAGGGATAATGGTTTCTGCATTCGGGGGTCTTAATGGCTTTATAATTATATCAACCAGGGTGCCATATTCTCTGGCCATAGAAGGACACTTTCCTGCGAAAGCTTATTTTTCAAAAATAAGTGAGAAAAGCAGTCAGCCTATAAGAGCATCGGTTTTCATGCTGATAATGGTTTTGGTATATTTAAGTGCCATGTTTTTCACAGGAAATCCTGACGTATTTGGCGACATACCGGTGGCAATTTTTTGGTTTTTCTACTCAATGGTATTTTTAGGGGTTATAATTTTGAGGAAGCGTGAGCCGGAATTGGAAAGACCGTATAAGGTGCCGCTTTATCCCGTAGTCCCAATTATGGCAATAATAGGAGGACTATCCATAGGTACTTACGCCGCCATAGCCAACCCGCAGTATATGGTAATATCCATCTTTGGGGCCTTGCTGGGGATGGTTTTTTATAAGAAATAGAGGGATGTTTTCGGTAATGAATTAATTTGAAGAGTATCATTAAAAATATATTTGATGCAGTTCCGAATGAAGAAAAACAAGGGAATTTCAAGAACAAAAAAAATTAGATACAGCAGAGTATTTCTTAAATATTTTACTTACAGGAAAAATAGGTATTGCATCATATATATTATTGTATGATGCGGCGTTGCTGACTTTAGCCGACTATCTGGAGGTGATGCTTTGTGGAAAAAGCTGTGTTGGATGTGGTTTTGAATAGCCAAAAATTTCCGAGGATGCTTAGCAAAAAAGAGGGGATTTCATTAAAAAAATATTTCGAGCTTGATACGGACTTCGGTGGTGGCTACAAAGGTTCCGGAGACCTAGAGTTCAGGTACTACTATAGTAAAGGGGAAGATAGGTATGTATTGATAGAAGAATATCTGTTCAAGGAAAATGAGCTGATTTTGGATATATCCAGGGCTATAGGTGTGAATTATTATTTAAACAAGTTAAGTTGAGAAAAATGTCGTCCCTCTAAGGAGGGATTTTTTATTTTTAAGACCCATATGAGTGGTGTATTTTTTGTCGAAATTATGGTATAATTTATCCGCGTTATTTTGATAAATTTTCATTAAAAAATCAGATTTAGCAAACGGGGCTGGGATTAAAATTGTGGTAAGACTTATCGTGGATTTATTCGAGCTTGAAATTTCTAAGGGATTTCCCCGATTGAAGTTTTGCTTAGAGTATTTTTTGTCATTAAAAAATATATAGATGGAGTAGTGTATGTCGAAAAAAGTAAAAGTTATTACAGCAATATTTTTTGTTGCAGCATTAAACATTTTCAGTATTTATTTAAGGAATATTTTTATTACAAAGTACAGTATAAAAAAAGAGTTCAGCGTTGAAAAGGGTGAAATGTTTGATGCAATCTTGAATAAAATAGGTGTGGAAAAAGATCTTGCTCTAAAGATACATGTCAAATTAAACAGAGCCGACAGAAAATTAAAGGCCGGCTACTATGTACTAGACGGGAAATACAGCAAAAGTGAAATTTTGAGGATATTAAAAAAAGGGTCTTATAGAAAAATAAAAATAACCATTCCGGAGGGCTACACCGTCTATCAAATAAAAAGAAGTTTAGAAGATGAAGGTGTTATGGATATCGATGAATTTGATGCTGCATTAAAGGGGGTAAAAGACTTCCCTTACCCAACTCCGGACGGAAACTTTGAAGGGTATTTTTTTCCGGAGACCTATTTTTTTAACGAAGGGGAATCTAGCAAAGTGATAGTGGAAACTATTATAGGAGAGTTTTTAAAGAATTATCCGCCTAAAAAATATCCAGATAAGGAAAAGTTTTATAAAGAACTAGTAATGGCCTCTATAGTGGAGAGAGAAGCCGGTTTCGACGGAGAGAAGGCGCTGATAGCATCGGTATTTAAAAACAGAATCGACAAGGGAATGAAACTTCAGTCCGATGCCACGGTCAACTATGTTTTTAATTACAGTAAAAGGAGGATATTCTATAAGGATTTGGAGATCGATTCGCCTTACAATACCTATAGAAATCAAGGACTTCCTCCAGCACCGATAGGTAACCCAGGTAAAATATCCATTGATGTGAGTATAGCGCCGATTGAAAGTGAGTACTATTACTTTGTAGCCGACGGCACCGGGGGTCACCATTTTAGCAAAACGTACGAAGAACATCTAGAATTTCAAAACAGTAGATAGATTAGGAAAGGTGGGATAATGAAGGTAGTTCTATTGGGAATAAATAGCAAGTATGTACATACCAACCTGGCGATAAGGTATATAAGGGGGTATCTAAAAAAATACGGCAACATAGAAGCAGCCATACTGGAGACCTCTATAAACAATGAACTTCCAGAAATATTAAGGGATATATATGAAGCTAAGCCGAACTTTTTAATTGTGTCTACCTATATATGGAACAAGGAGTATGTTTTTAAGCTTGTAAAAGAGGTAAAAAAGGTACTGCCGTTTATAAAGGTAGCACTCGGAGGACCTGAAGTTTCCTACAACAGTGAAGAGGTAATGAATGAATTTTTCGAGATAGACTATATAATATCCGGTGAGGGGGAGGAAAGCACCCTTCAGCTTTTGACCAAGGGAATAGAGGATGTCTTTGGAGTATATTACAGGGATGGGGATAGGATAAAGCACAACGACTCCCAGGAAAGTATATGCAATTTGGACAAAATACCTTTCCCGTATACAGATGAAGAGCTTATAGAAAACAAAGAGAAGATACTCTATTATGAATCTTCTAGGGGGTGTCCTTTTAATTGTTCTTATTGCATGTCTTCAATAGACAGGAGTGTCAGATATTTTTCAGTTGATAGGGTTAAAAAGGATCTGAAAACATTCTTAGACAGAGGAATAAAAATCTTAAAATTTGTGGATAGGACGTACAATTTAAAAAAAGAAAGATATATGGAAATATGGAGATACCTGCTCGATAACTACAATGGGCACACAACATTTCACTTTGAGATAAGTGGTGATTTGTTTGACGAAGAAGCTATAAGCTTTTTAGAAAAAGTCCCTGACGGATATTTTCAATTTGAGGTTGGAGTACAGACTACCAATCCAAGCACTATGGCGCTTATAAATAGAAAGAATGATTTGGAGAAACTAAAGGATAATGTCCTCAGGATAAAGGAAAATATACATCTACATCTAGACTTGATTGCGGGCTTGCCCATGGAAGGGTATGAGACGTTTAAAAATTCATTTGACTATGTATATGCGTTGGAACCGGAGATGATTCAGCTAGGATTTTTGAAAATACTTAAAGGAACGCAAATATCACAAGAGGTAGATAAAAACCAGTATAAATACATGAATTTTCCGCCTTATGAGGTGCTTTCGAGCAGCCACATATCCTATTCAGAACTTTTAAGGCTTAAAAATATTGAAAAAGTTTTGGACTATTACTACAATTCCGGAAAATTCAAAAAAAGCGTGCAGTTTATCTTGGGGAATTTTTATGAAAAAAATTTTAACCTGTATGAAGAATTGGCGGATTTTTTTGAAAAAAATGCTTATTTTAAGGTAGCGCATAAGCAGACGGTTATTTTCAACTACCTTTATGATTTTTATACGGAAAAGGGATTTGATAAAATTGATGTTTTTTTGGAATACCTTAAATATGACTACCTGATGCAGGGTAAACCAGGGTTTTATCCTGAATGGTACAGGAAAGATAAAAATAAAGACGTGTACGGTGAGATCGTTAAGAACTTAAATTTCAAAACAAACCGTGAAGCATATAAAAAAACCGAGTATGAGGGATTCGATTACGATATACTTCTGAACAGAGCCGGGAGAAGAGAACTTTTGTTTGTGTATACAAAAAACGGAGTTGAAATCAAGGAGAGTAACCTATGAAGAGCAGAATTTTATTATTGATCTTTATTCTACTACACCTTTGGAGTTTTTCGGAAGAGGAGTTCATTCAGGAAGATCTCAAAGTAGGTATAGGCAGATTGGACTCTGATGTGATATATGTAAAAGGAGAAACAGGGGGGATAGTGCTCACCTACATTCAAAATGGGGAGCCAATTGAAGACTACTTTGAGGTAGGTAAGGTAGCTAGACTGGTTCATAAGGATAAGAATATATATTATAACGATAAAATAGTGGAAGAGGTTTACGCCTATAAAGAATCTCCAAGTGCGCTGATTTATCTGAGTAAAGACAACAAAACCTACTACCCTTATAGGGGGGACTTTTATTTTACATTGTATTTAAACGATATATTACCAATTAACCTTATACAGTCAGAGGAATACCTATACAGCGTTGTCCCTTCAGAGATAGGATCAAACTTTCCGGATGAGGCTATAAAGGCTCAGGCTGTGGCCGCCAGGACCTACTTATACTACAATCTGAAGAATTCAAAATATTGTATATTTGACCTTTTAGACGATACATCATCGCAAGTGTACTTGGGTTACTCCAAGGAAAACGAAAAGATAAGAAAATTTGTAGACGATACCAAAGGAGAGGTCATAACATATGATGGTATACCTATAAATGCACTGTACCATTCTACGAGCGGTGGATATACTGCAAACAATGAGGATGTGTGGGGAGGAAAATCAATACCGTATTTAAGAGCTATAGATGACAGCGGTAACGGTAAAGAGTCACCTAGGGACAGTTGGACATATAGGGTCAGTTTAGAAAAGATATCTAAAGAGTTTGGGTTTAAGGTAAGTGATATAAGAGTAGTTCAAAGAAAAAACAACAGGGTGACTAAAGTAGAGGTCATAGGCGAGAAGAGACTATTAATATCTGGGAATAACTTGAGAAAACGGCTTGGATATACGAAGATTTTCAGCACAATGTTCGAGGTAAGCAAAAGAGAAAGCCAACTGGTATTCAAGGGTAGCGGATCTGGGCATGGAGTAGGGATGTCACAGTGGGGAGCGTACACCCTATCTAAAAATGGTAAAAAATATCAAGATATACTAAAACATTACTATAAAAATGTAGAAATAAAATCGTTGAAAAAAAGTGAAAATATGTTATAATTTTTATTGAGAACTGCAAAAAAGAGGAAATATAATGGAAATATTTGAAAAAGTATCTAGGTACTGCCTTGAGAATAAATTGCTTAAAAAAGACGATAAGATAATAGTCGCAATGTCTGGTGGACCAGATTCTGTATCTTTGTTTCATATCCTGCTTGCTTTTAAAGAAAAGTTTGGCTTAACCCTTTACTTGGCACACGTAAACCACATGCTGAGAGGTTCTGAAGCTGAAGCGGATGAGAAGTTCGTAGAAAAACTGGGACAGGAATACGGTGTAGAGTGTTTTGTGAAGAGGGCCGACGTTAGGGAGTATGCCAGAGAGAACAAGATAGGTGAAGAGGAAGCCGGAAGAAAGATCAGGTATTCTTTTTTTGAGAGTTTGAAAGAGACACTTGGAGCCGACAAGGTAGCACTGGCACATAATTTAGATGACGACGTGGAGACCTTTATGTTCAGACTGATGAGGGGGACCTCTTTAATTGGTCTAGAAGGCATACCGGTGAAGAGAGATTTTTATGTGAGACCGCTTTTAAACATTTATAAAAGCGAGATACTGCATTTCTTAGAGCAGAATGGGTATGGATATAGGACCGACTCGTCTAACTTAGAAGATAAGTATACACGAAACAGCATAAGGCTAAATCTGATACCGGATATAGAGAATAACTATAGTCGGAATTTTAAAGAAAAAGTATCTGCTCTCATGGAGGAGATAAAGGAAGTCAATCTTATTCTGAAAAAAGATATAGAGAGAATTTCAAAACAGGACAGCTTTTATTTAAACGATATCAAGGAGTTCCCAGAATATATGAAGAAAAGGTTTATTAGGGAATACCTTGAAAAGTATGAAATTGAGATATCTAGAAGGAAAATAGTGGACATCTTATCTATATTGAACTCGGGTGGGAGCAAGGAGATAGATCTAGGTAACGGATATTTTTTTAAAAAAGTATACGACTACTTTAAAGTAGAGATTCCAGAGGCAAAAGAAAATGAAAAAAAAACAGAAAAACTTTTGCCTATTCCAGGTAAGGTAAGGTATAATTCATATATAATAACAGCAACAGTTGTAGACAAGGTAGAAGCAGAAGAAAACGCATTTTATATTGACGCTGAGAAGGTTAAAAAATTGCGGGTAAGGCCTAGAAATGAAGGGGATTTTTTTGTACCAGTCGGGATGAGTGGTGGTAAAAAATTGAAAAAATTTTTTATCGATATGAAGCTTCCAAAAAAAATCAGGGAAGAAGTCCCCATTGTAGTAAGTGAAAACGGTATAGTCTGGGTAGCCGGCATTCGAGGCAGCGAAAATTTTAAAGTAACCAAAAGTACTAAAAGCATTGTAAAACTTAAGATAGAGGAGGGCAGCATCAGTGAATGACAACAGGGATTTAAATGAAGAAAATGAAAAATTGAATAAGGAAGAGCAAGAGCAAGAACTTCAAAATGAAGATAAACAAAAAGAACCACAAGAGGAAAAAGAAGAAGAAAAAGAGATTTACAATGAATTGGAAGAGAGAAAGAAAGAATTAAAAGCAGGCCTTAAAAGAGGAATGAGAGGGGCTCAAAACCAAGAACCTGACAATGATGGTGACAAGAAGCCAGCAAAGGAACCGAAATTTAGCTTTAAGACAATAGTAATGCTGCTGTTTTTGGTTACCCTTATTTTATCTATGCCGAATTTCTTTTCAAAATCAAATGCCTACAAAGCAAATGAAGTGTCATATAGTGAATTTTTAAATATGCTTAAAGAAGGGGAGTTCACTGGTGTAGAAGAAAAAGATGGGTATCTTTACGCCGATAGACAAAGTGACAATAAAAAAATCAGTGCTAGAATGATTACAAACAGAATTTCAGAGGACAACAATGTAATGCAGGTCGTTGCCGAAAAAAACTTAGAGGTTAGATCAAGTGCGGATTCTGAAGTACCGCTTCTGGTGAGCGTGCTCATATCATGGTTCCCTATGTTACTTTTAATAGGGGTATGGATATTTATGCTGAACAAGATGAACAAGGGAAGTAGTGGAGGACCGCAGATATTCAATATGGGCAAATCAAGGGCCAAGGAGAACGGAGACCAGATATCTAACGTCACTTTTAAGGATGTAGCCGGTATAGAGGAAGCCAAAGAGGAGTTGGAGGAAGTTGTCAATTTCTTAAAAGAACCTGAAAAATACAGACGTATAGGGGCTAGAATACCAAAAGGAGTACTTCTTTTAGGAGATCCAGGTACTGGGAAGACCCTGCTTGCGAAGGCTGTAGCTGGTGAAGCTGGGGTGCCGTTTTTCAGCATTTCTGGTTCGGAATTTGTTGAGATGTTCGTAGGGGTAGGAGCATCTAGAGTTAGAGACTTGTTTAATAAAGCTAGAAAGAGTTCTCCGTGCATTATATTCATAGATGAGATAGATGCAGTTGGTAGAAAAAGAGGTGCCGGACAGGGCGGAGGAAATGATGAAAGAGAGCAGACTCTGAATCAGCTTCTAGTTGAAATGGATGGATTTGGTACTGACGAAACAATCATAGTACTTGCAGCCACAAATAGACCGGAAATATTAGACAGGGCTCTTATGAGACCTGGAAGGTTTGATAGACAAGTCGTTGTAGACAGACCAGATATTAACGGCAGACTTGAAATACTCAAGGTTCACATAAGGGGAAAAAAGGTAGCAAATGATGTGGATCTAAACACAGTTGCTAGGAAAACAGTAGGTTTTGTAGGGGCGGATCTAGCTAACCTTTTGAATGAAGCGGCTATTTTGGCAGCTAGAGAGGGTAGAGAAGAGATCGCTATGGAAGACCTTGAAGAAGCAGCCGAAAAGGTAACAATAGGTCCAGAGAGAAAATCAAGAGTGACAGTCCAAAAAGAAAGACTTACAGTTGCTTACCATGAGGTAGGGCATGCAATAGTTCAATGGGTACTTCCAAATACAGAAGCAGTGCATAAGGTAACTATAGTTCCTAGGGGTATGGCT
Source organism: Ilyobacter polytropus (assembly GCA_003246855.1). Classification (GTDB taxonomy): domain Bacteria; phylum Fusobacteriota; class Fusobacteriia; order Fusobacteriales; family Fusobacteriaceae; genus Ilyobacter_A; species Ilyobacter_A polytropus_A. The sequence goes on along the minus strand of QKCP01000134.1, from coordinate 30,834 downwards.
GCATTGGGCTATACCATGAGTCTACCTGCTGAAGATAGGTACCTAAAAATGAAAAGTGAATACTTATCGGAGCTTAGAACTCTTTTAGGTGGAAGAGCAGCAGAAGAGATAATATTTGGAGATATAACTACAGGTGCAAGTAATGATATTGAAAGGGCTACAAAAATCGCCCATGTAATGGTAACAAAATTTGGTATGAGTGAGAAATTTGGGCCGTTACTATTAGATGACTCGCATGAAGGGGATATCTTCAGACAAAAAATACACAGTGAAGAAACCGGAAAAGAAATAGACGATGAAGTTAGACAGATGATAAATGACGCTTATCAGGATGCTATAGGTTTACTGAGCGACAATAGAGATAAGCTTGATTACATAACAAAAGTTCTTCTTGAAAGAGAGACCATAACAGGGGAAGAGTTGGATAAACTCATGAAAGGTGAAGAGTTAGAGGAGTTTAAGAAAGCCGCAAAAACAGGTGTAAAAATAGAGGAAGAAATCAAAGAAAATATTGAAAAAACCGGCATTCCTCCAATACCTTCAAATGAAAACCAGCCTAGTAAAGAGGAAGATGAAAAAGAAGAAGAAGAAAAAGCATAGAAATATATTTAAAAAGCTACTGGATTACAGTAGCTTTTTGTTTTTGATTGTTAAAAAGAAATTTTTTTGTTATACTTGAGATAAAGTTTATAAATAGATATATTGTATGGGGGGAAATATGAAATATAAGATGATAGTAACTGATATGGATGACACACTCTTAAATTCAAAGGGGGAACTTTCTAACGAGAACAAGGAGGCTATACTTCAAGCACAAGAAAGTGGAGTAAAGTTTATCCTAGCTTCAGGCAGGCCTACATTTGCCATGAAAAAAATAGCAGAAGAATTGAAGCTAAATGACTATGGCAGTTATATACTCTCGTATAATGGCGCTATAATCACCCAGTGTAACGATTGGAATGAGTGGTATAAACAAGCTTTATCGGAGGAAGAGGCTCACAAGCTGTATGATTTTAGCAGAAAAAACAACGTACACATAATAACTTATCTTAGTGATGAGATAGTGAGTGAGACAGAAAGTGAATATATAGATGTGGAATTGAACCTTACCGGTATGCCTCATAATAAAGTAGGCTGCTTTAAGAGTACCGTTTCAGAACCAGTTGTAAAATGTATAATGCTAGAGGAACCAGATTATTTGAAAAATGTTGAAAAAAAACTGAAACAAGAGATGGGTAATGAATTCAGTATAGCAATATCAAAGCCATTCTTTCTTGAAGTAATGAAAGAGGGGATTGACAAAGGAGCAAGTTTACTTAAACTAGCCAAACATCTGGATATTAAAGCAGAAGAGATAGTGGCGATAGGAGACAGTTATAACGACCTCACAATGCTACAGGTAGTTGGGATGCCAGTTGCAGTAGGAAATGCTAAATCTGAAGTAAAAGATGCAGCAAAATATATATCAGTCTCAAACGACGACCACGGAGTAGCTAGAGCTATAAAAGAGTTTATTTTTCAAACAGCATAAAAAGCTTTACAAAAAAAATAAATTTTGTTATTATATAAATAATTTGGGCTAGGTTTTTCGCTTTGCCGGCGTAGTACTTGGCTTAGATAATAATATACGAGGAGGAACAAAATAATGGCAATGAGATCAAAAGCAGAAATAATCAAAGACTTCGCTAAATTTGAAGGGGATACTGGTTCTACAGAAGTTCAAGTAGCGCTTTTAACTGAAAAAATTACTCACCTAACAGAGCACTTGAAAGTTCACAAAAAAGACTACCACTCAAGATTAGGACTACTAAAAATGGTAGGTAAAAGAAGAAGACTATTAAATTACCTTAAAAAAGTTGAATTAGACAGATACAGAACTCTAATCGAAAAACTTGGAATCAGAAAGTAATTTTAAGCAGGTCAAATGACCTGCTTTTTTTATTGCAACTAAAATAGAATTAGGTATAAAAAAAGGGTCTGAATAAATCCAGACCCTTAAAATTTGTATTTTATCCCAGTGCCAATTGTATAAATAAGTTCGTCGCTTATGATAGGTGAATCGCTTATCTCTTCACCCAGGAACTCTATCCCTGTATAGGTATAGAATGACCAAAACGCATCTAGAGAATACTGCATTGCAAGGGCGATATTTAAGGTGTAGGACGTGTCGCATTCGTAAGCATTATTTATTGCGGGATTTGAAAGAGCTTCAGCTGAATCTACACCAAAATAATAATCGGAGTAGTTATCGTTTAATATGTTCAAGGTAAACGAAGGCACTACAATAAATTGGTTGTTCATATACATCTCGGGTTTTGAAATTCCTAAAGAGACTTTGTTTCCTTTCTCCCCGAAACCTATAGTGGCATTCAATTTCACATCGTAAAGGTAGTAGTAGTCAGGGCTATGTGTAATGCGAAAACCACCTAAAATTTGACGATTTCGATCTTCTACTCTATCGTAACCCAGTGATAGATCGTTGCCGTCAATACTGTACCCATCCCAAAAATCCAAGAAAAATGATATCCCCGTAGACTTTCCATTTAGCGCTGTATAACCTAGTTCGGTTTTTTTAAAATAAAAATTTTCATATTCCACTTCTACCAGTGGGAAAATGATGGTGTCATCGCTTGCTCCCCTATATGGGGAATCGAAATTTAGCACGCCGATTCCAAGCGAGACTTCTGGTTCAGATGAAAAAGATTGTAGTGAGAATATTAAAAAAAACAAAAAACAGTTTAAAATTTTTTTCATTAGAATAAGCCCCCTTATGAATTTTATATAAAACCCTACAAGTAAAAGTTTATAATTTTTTTTTGAATTTTACAACTGTCATTTTGAAAAAATATACATTAGACCAAGCATAGGCGTGGCTTTCTGAGCAAATAAAACTTTGATTTTTAAGATAAATAATGATATAATCAAGATTGTTGGAGGATTAGGGATAGGTAAATAATAAGGAAAAAATATAAGAAATCATCTTGTATTTTTTTCCTATTATTTACTATCTTTAAATTTCAATCCTTCAATAGAAAGTCATTAAATTTAGGAGGAGTTTATGTTCGAAGAAAAGATATTAGAAATGGAACTTGCAGGCAAAACGCTTAAGGTTTCAAGTGGGAAAATAGCAAGGCAGGCTCACGGTTCTGTTTTGATACAATATGGTGATACTGTGCTTTTAACAACAGCGACTAGAAGCAAGGCACCTAGAGAAGGGGCGGATTTTTTCCCTTTAACAGTTGATTTTATCGAAAAATATTATGCTGCAGGTAAAATGCCTGGTGGATTCCACAAAAGGGAGGCAAGACCATCGGTACAGGCTACACTGGCTGCAAGGCTTATAGATAGACCAATAAGACCACTATTCCCAGACGGGTTCACATATGACGTACATATAGTTAACACAGTGATGTCTTACGACGGTAAAAATACACCTGATTATTTAGGAATCATAGGATCGTCTATGGCATTAATGATATCTGACATCCCTTTTCACGGGCCTGTGGCAGGGGTAGTAATCGGATACAAAGACGGTGAGTTTATAATTAATCCTACTCCAGAGGAGCTTGAGGACGGTGAATTAGACCTTTCTGTTGCTGGGACAAAAGATGCAGTAACGATGGTTGAGGCCGGGGCTAACGAGATACCAGAAGATATAATGCTTAAAGCTATAATGCTTGCCCATGACCAGATAAAGAAAATTTGTGAATTCCAAGAAAAATTCACGGAGATGTTTGGTAAAGAAAAAATAGAGTTCACTAAAAAAGAAGTAATGGAAACGGTTAAAAGTTTTATAGACGAGAATGGAACGGAAAGGCTAAAAGCTGCTGTTCTTACAATAGGAAAACATGCAAGGGAAGAAGCCGTTGACGGACTAGAGGATGAACTCTTGGAGAAATTTACTGAAAAATATATTTCTGAAAACAACCTAGAGGAACTGCCTTCTGACGTAAAGAAAGAGTTTAAAAATTACTACCATGACCTTATGAAAGAACTAGTTAGGGGAGCTATCCTGTACAATAAGCACAGGGTTGACGGTAGAAGTACAACAGAAATAAGAGACCTTGACGCTGAAATAGACCTACTACCACAACCACACGGATCTGCTCTTTTTACAAGGGGAGAAACACAGGCGCTTGTATTCACCACACTTGGGACAAAAGAAGATGAACAGCTTATAGATGGGCTTCACACTGAGTACTACAAAAAGTTTTATCTACACTACAACTTCCCGCCTTATTCAGTAGGAGAGACTGGATTTATGAGGGGGCCTGGAAGAAGGGAGCTTGGACACGGTTCACTTGCAGAAAGAGCACTTTCTTACGTGATGCCTACCACAGATCAATTCCCTTACACTGTAAGAGTTGTATCTGAGATAACAGAATCAAACGGGTCGTCTTCACAGGCTAGTATCTGTGGAGGATCCCTGTCACTTATGGCAGCCGGTGTACCTATTAAGGAGCATGTCGCTGGTATAGCAATGGGGCTTATAAAAGAGGGCGATGACTACGTGGTGCTTACGGATATAATGGGGTTAGAAGATCACCTTGGTGACATGGACTTTAAGGTAGCAGGAACTAAAACGGGGATAACTGCTCTTCAAATGGATATAAAAATAGAAGGTATCAGCAAAGAGATAATGGAAATAGCCTTAAAACAAGCTTTGGATGCTAGAATGCAGATATTAGATGTAATGAATGCAGCTATCTCTGAACCTAGAGCCGAAATACCAAAAACTGCACCTAGAATACACCAAATGATGATAGACACAGACAAAATAGCTGCTCTTATAGGTCCTGGTGGAAAGAACATCAAGGGAATAATTGAGCAAACAGGTGCTACCATAGATATCGAGGATGATGGAAGGGTAGCAATATTTGCAGAAAATGGAGAGATATTGGAGAAAACAATCAAGTTGGTGGAAAACTTTGTTAAAGACGTAAAAGTTGGAGAGGTATACACAGGAAGAGTTGTCAAGATAGCCAAGTTCGGGGCTTTCATGGAGATACTTCCTGGCAAAGAGGGACTTCTTCACGTGTCTGAAATAGCTAAAGAAAGAATTGCTAAAGTAGAAGACGTATTAAAAGTAGGAGATGAGTTTGAAGTTAAGGTTATCGGAGTTGAGAACGGAAAGATCAACCTTAGCAAAAAAGCACTTTTACAATAATTTTTAGGAAAGCACAGGAAGAATTCTGTGCTTTTCTAAATTTATAAAATATTCTATAAGATATTTATTTAGCGAAAAACTTGTGATATAATTTTATTAAAAATAAAGGAGTTGTAGATGAAGTTAGCAGTTATAAGTCTTGGATGTAGTAAAAATCTAGTTGACAGTGAGTATTTTATGGGGACCCTTGTCAATAAAAGGGGTTTTCAGATAGTAAACGAGCTAAATGAGGCTGATATAGTCATAATAAATACCTGCGGGTTTATAGGCGACGCGAAAGAAGAGTCGGTTGAGACTATACTCGAAGTTGGCGAGTTTAAAAAGAATGGAAATTTGAAGAAAATAATCGTGGCAGGCTGTCTGGCTCAGAGATATGCTGGAGAGTTGTTGGAGGAGCTTCCAGAAGTAGATGCCATAATAGGTACAGGAGATATAGATAAGATAGAGGAAGTAGTGGACGAGATCCTTTCGGAAAGGAGGGTTATAAGGAGTGAAAGCCTGGATTTCTTAGGAAATTCTGAAACAGAAAGAATACTGGCCACCTATCCGCACACTGCATATCTGAAAATAGCCGAGGGATGTGACAGAAAGTGTACATACTGCATTATACCTCAACTAAGGGGAAAACTTAGAAGCAGAAGCATAGAAGATATAGTGGAGGAAGCAAAAAAGTTAGCAGAAAACGGCGTAGTGGAGCTAAACCTTTTGGCGCAGGAAACCACAGAATACGGCATAGATTTATATGGAGAGAAGGCTCTTTCAAAACTACTCAGAGAGCTAGTGAAAGTCGAAGGGATAAAATGGATAAGGCTTTACTACATGTACCCCCACTCCATAACTGAGGAGCTCATACAGGTAATAAAGGAGGAGGAAAAGATCTGCAATTATTTCGACGTGCCTATACAGCATGTGTCAGATGCAATACTCCAGAAAATGGGAAGAGCGAATTCCGGGGAGCAGATGAAAGGCATACTATACAAGATAAGAAAAGAAATACCTGATGCCACAATAAGGACAAGTCTTATAGTAGGGTTTCCTGGGGAAACAGAGGAAAATTTTGAGGAATTGAAAGAGTTTGTGGAGGAGTTCAAGTTTGACTACGCAGGGATATTCAAGTACTCAAGAGAGGAAGATACAGTGGCGTACGGTATGGAAAACCAGGTTGACGATGACACCAAGCATAGGAGATGGATAGAGCTCACAAACCTCCAAAATGAAATGGCTGAAATCAACAACAGAAAGTATATAGGCAAGGTAGTAGAAGTAATAATCGACGGAGTATCAAGCGAGTCGGAATTCATGCTCGAAGGCAGGACTATGGGGCAGGCTCTTGAGATAGACGGTAAGGTATTGACAAACGATGGCACAGCAGAATCCGGAGAGATAGTAAAAGTTATGATAGAACAGAACTTTGAGTATGACCTTTTGGGTGCCATCGTAGAGAATGAATAGTGGAGGTTAGAAGTTTGATATGAATATAGCAAACCAGCTTACGATATTTAGGATTATTTTGATTTTTCCTTTTCTTTATTTTCTTATGAATGCAACCGATGGAGGTTTTATTTACAGGTTGATAGCTTTTGTCATGTTTGGATTGGCTTCCTTGACCGATTTTTTAGACGGTTACCTTGCCAGAAAGCATAAGCTTGTAACCGACTTTGGAAAGCTTATGGACCCGCTTGCTGATAAAATACTTGTGATGGCGGCGCTGACTATTTTTGTCGAATTAAGATACATACCTTCTTGGATGTTGATACTCATACTTGGAAGGGAATTTTTAGTTACTGGGATAAGAAGTATAGCCGCTTCAAATGGGGAGGTTATACCTGCTGGACAGCTTGGGAAATGGAAGACCACCACTCAGATGATCGCCATTCTTATAATAATGCTGATAGGGGAAAGCCCTTATAATTTTTATATAATGCTGATACCGGTAGTGCTTACAGTTTGGTCTGGGTGGGACTACGTTTACGGTGGGAGAAAATACTTTAAGGACTTAAAGTAATTCTAATTGAATTCGAATAAATTTATTAGAATTTTGAAAAGAAGAAAAATGGAGGTAATATAGGAGATGAATATAGGGGTAATAGGATCAGGTAATATGGGCGGGGCATATATAAGCGCCCTAAGCGATAAAAACCTGTTCTTTTTGGAGTTGAACGACCAGAGAGCAAAAGAGGTAGAGGCTAAGTACGGCGCAAAACGTGTAGCAGGAATAAATGAGATTTTAGAAAAATCTGATTTTGTTATAATAGCTGTAAAACCAGACGTGGTAGAGAAAGTCTTAAATGAGATGAAAAAATACGACCTAAGCGATAAGGTAATAATAAGCCTGGTTTTAGGAATAAATATAAAATTTTATGAAAAGGTACTTGGAGAAGGGGTTAAATTTGTAAGAGTAATGCCGAATACGCCGACACTTATTAAAAAGGGGATCTGTGGTTACTCATTTAATAAAAACATAAGCCAAGTAGAAGAAGAAAAAGTAAGGGAAATATTAAAGAGCACAGGCGAGGCTGTAGAAGTTCCTGAAGACAAGCTAGATATAGTTACTGCTCTTTCAGGAAGTGGACCTGCCTACGTGTTTTTGCTAATAAACGCTCTAGCGGAGGGTGGAGTAAAACTTGGAATGACAAAGCAGGACAGCCTTAAGTTTGTCTTGGAAACTTTTATAGGATCAGCTAGCATGATAAAAGAGACTGGAATGCACCCTGAGCAGCTAAAAGATATGGTTACATCTCCTGGTGGTTCTACTGCTGCCGGACTTCTAAAGATGGAGCAAAATTCTGTAAGAAAAGCTATGATAGAAACAGTGATTGAAACCTATAATAAGGCAAAAGAGTTCAGTTCGAAAGGAGAATAATTAAGTGTTGTATCAAACTATAAACTTGTTAATACAGATAATAAAAGTATTGATTATGATAAGAATAATTATATCGTGGGTTATACCTTACAGCAGAAATGAATTTACTCATTTGGTATACACGGTAACAGAACCTATACTGAGGCCTTTCAGGGTGCTTTTGCCAATAGGGCACCTTAGACTGGATATAGCACCGCTACTAGCGTATTTTACATTGGACATAATTAGAAAATTGATTTTTTCACTTTTGTTTTTTTAACATAATCCAAATTTAGATGAATTTGGATCCATTTAAATAATATATTACAGGGGGCGTAAGAAATGGTAGAGTTAAACAAAGAAAAGTTTAAAGAGGATATCCAGAAATATCTAAGGTCTAGATCGGGAAAAACAGTAGAGGAAGCTAAAAAAGAGGAGCTGTTTGATGCTGTTTCAAAAGCTTGTATGGAGATAGTTTTAGACAACTGGATGGATACAAAAAAAACTTATGAAGAAAATGATGTTAAGCAGGCTTTTTACCTTTCTGCCGAATTTTTAATGGGGAGGGCGTTTTCCAACAACCTGGTAAACCTAACAGTTAACAATGATGTAAAGGAAGCTCTGTCAGAACTTGGGATAGACTATAATGCCATAGAGGAAGTTGAGCAAGATGCGGGACTTGGAAACGGTGGTTTGGGAAGATTGGCAGCGTGTTTTCTAGATTCCCTTGCAACTCATGAACTTCCTGGACACGGCTATGGAATAAGGTATAGATATGGAATGTTCAAGCAAAAAATAGAAAATGGATTTCAAGTTGAGTATCCTGACAACTGGCTGGAAAACGGAGACCCTTGGTCTATAGAAAAAAGAACAGAATCTGTAAATGTCAAGTTTGGGGGGCATGTAGAAGTCATAACTGATAGGACAGGTAGGCAGCATTTCAAACGGATAAATGCCGAGGTTGTAACAGCAGTACCTTATGATATGCCGATAGTAGGTTACGATACAAAAACTGTGAACACTCTTAGGCTTTGGGAAGCTGAGGCGCCAGATGGTTTTGACTTACAGCTTTTTAACGACCAGCATTATGGAAGTGCAGTTAAAAAGCAGAACAGGGCAGAAGATATATCCAGAGTATTATACCCAAATGATGCCGGACCTTCCGGTAAGGAGTTAAGGCTTAGGCAGCAGTTCTTTTTTGTTTCTGCCTCACTACAGGATATTGTTAGGAACTTTAAAGCTAAACATGGTGCTAATTTTGAAATTTTTCCAGAAAAAGTGGCACTACAATTAAATGATACCCATCCGGTAGTTGCCATACCGGAGCTAATGAGAATACTCATGGACTGGGAAAAACTGGAGTGGGAAAAAGCTTGGGAGATAACAACAAGGGTATGCGCATATACAAACCATACTATACTTGCTGAAGCTTTGGAAAAGTGGCCTATAGACCTTTTCTCCAACCTTTTACCTAGGCAGTATCAGATAATAGAAGAGATAAATAGAAGGTTCTTAACCTTCTTGAGGCAGCAGTATCCTAATGATTGGAAAAAACACAACAAGATGTCCATAATAGGTGACGGGATGGTAAGGATGGCTTGGTTGGCTATTATAGGAAGCCATTCTGTCAATGGGGTTGCAGCACTGCATACAGAAATACTTAAAAATCAAGAGTTGAAAGACTGGTATCATATTTATCCTGAGAAATTCAACAACAAGACAAATGGAGTTACCCAAAGGAGATGGCTTTTAAAATCTAACCCAGAGCTGTCGGCTCTTATAGATGAACTTATAGGGGAAGGGTGGAAAAAGGAACTCTCTGAACTTGAGAAGCTTAAAAAATATACGGATGATGACGTGATTCTAAAAAGATTCTTGGAGATAAAGCATAACAGCAAGGTAGAATTAGCCGAATACATAAAAGAACACAAGGGGATAGTGATAGACCCGGATTCCATATTTGACATACAGATAAAAAGACTTCATGAGTATAAAAGGCAGCTTTTAAACATACTACATATAATGGATCTTTACAATAAGCTTAAGAAGAATCCGAATCTGGATATGGTTCCTAGAACATTTATATTCGGGGCAAAAGCCGCATCAGGGTATAGAAGAGCTAAGACTGTAATAAAACTTATAAACTCCATAGCCGAAAAAATAAATAACGATATGGAGATAAACAATAAGATTAAAGTAGTCTTTGTGGATAACTATAGGGTGTCTGTTGCGGAAAAACTCTTCCCAGCAGCGGATCTTTCCGAGCAAATATCAACAGCAGGAAAGGAGGCTTCCGGTACAGGAAACATGAAGTTCATGATAAATGGAGCACCTACCATAGGAACTATGGACGGAGCTAATGTGGAGATTGTAGAGGAGGCTGGAGAAGAGAACAGCTTTATATTCGGGCTTACATCAGATGAAGTGGCGAGGTTGAACGCCGAGAACGGTCACAGCGCAATGGAACTATACAGTACAGTTGAAGGTCTGCAGGAAGTAATAAACCATCTTGTAGACGGGACCTACTGTGCAGACAGATCCGTATTTACCGAACTTTATAACTCATTACTCTATGGAGTGGACGGGAACAGGCCGGATGAATATTACGTACTGAAAGATTTTTCTGCATACAGAAGTGCGCAGAAAAAAGTGGACGAAGCGTTTAGGGACAAAATGGGATGGGCAAAAAAGGCCTGGATTAACATTGCTACAAGCGGGAAGTTCAGTTCTGACAGGACTATAAAAGAATATGCATCAGAAATATGGGATATAGAAAAAACTAACATAAAGTAGCATAATCAGTAGGCGGCCATAGGCCGCCTATTTTATTTGTTTGAAGGAAAAATAAGGGATGTGCGATAAATTAGATGTATATTTTATTTATTTGCTTGAATAGCTGGTCACAGCACATTCAGGCGTGGAAATCAATAAAATAAAACTAAAGGAGGGGAAAAAATATGTTTTTTCTTAGTATAATTCTCTTGATTTTTTTGATGGTATTCGTTTCAAAAGGTATCATAATAATTAGGCAGGCTGAGGTAATGGTGATTGAAAGGTTGGGTAAGTACAGCAGAACCTTGCAAAGTGGTTTGAACTTTATAATACCGGTGGTGGATAACCCTAGGAGCATAATGTGGAAGTACTCCCAGACAGATGTTAACGGGGCCAGCATAGTAGTAAATAAAGTTGTGAAGAGAGTAGACCTCAGGGAAACCGTTTACGACTTCCCTAAGCAAAATGTGATAACGAGTGATAATGTCACAATAGAGATAAACGCTCTATTATATTTTCAGATAATGGACCCCAAAAGATCTGTATATGAAATAAACAACCTTCCCGACGCCATAGAAAAGTTGACCCAGACTACACTTAGAAACGTTATAGGCGGCCTTTCGCTGGACGAAACGCTTGTGTCGAGGGATGCTATAAATGATAAGCTTAGGAATATCCTAGACGAGGCCACCGATAAGTGGGGGGTAAAGGTGAACAGAGTGGAACTGCAGGATATAATACCTCCTCAAGAGATAAGACTGGCTATGGAGAAACAGATGAAAGCAGAGAGGGACAAGAGAGCTATGATACTCAATGCAGAAGGGGATAAAAAGTCCAGGATACTCGAGGCAGAAGGTATAAGGATATCTGCTATAGAGAAGGCAGAAGGAGAAAAAAGGGCAAGGGTACTTCAGGCAGAAGGTATATCTGAAGCAAGGATAAAGATAGCTCAAGCTGAAGCACAAGCCATAAAAATGGTGGCCGAAGCAATTGGTGGAGACGAAAAAGAACCAGTCAACTACCTTATAGCCATGAGGTATATAGAAGCTTTCAAAAACATAAGCTCAAGCCAAGGTGATAAGGTGGTATTTATGCCATTCGAAACCTCCTCACTTTTATCTAGCCTTGGGACGATAAAAGAACTCTTTGCAACCAAAACTGGTGGTGCGACAGAGGTGGTTAGTGCAGTTATAAGCGAAAACGCCACGGAGTAATCCCTCATTTAACTTGATTTTTTACGAGAAATAGTATACAATATTTTGAATATCATTGATTAGATTAAATGAGGTGAAGTATGATAGAAAATATTAAAGTCGACTACCACATACCTGTGCTATACGAAGAAACGTTGGAAAATTTGGTTAAAAATTTAGATGGGGTTTACGTGGATTGCACGCTTGGTGGTGGCGGCCATTCTGAAGGCATATTGAAAAGACTTTCAGAAAAAGGTAACTTGATTTCTATCGACCAGGATCAGGAAGCTATAAATTTTGCCGGAAAACGGCTTGAAGAATACAGGAATAAACATCAAATATTCAAAGACAATTTTTTGAATTTAGACACAGTCATATACATGGCAGGATTTGAGAAGGTTGACGGGATACTTATGGATATAGGAGTATCCTCTAAACAGCTTGACGACCCTGACAGGGGATTTTCATATAAGTATGATACCCGCTTAGACATGAGGATGGACAAGAGCAGCCCATTTTCGGCATATGAGCTGTTGAACCAATATCCGGAAGAGGAGATATCTAGGATAATCTACGAGTATGGCGAAGAGAGGCATGCAAGAAAAATAGCCAGATTTATAGTTGAAGCAAGGTCTGAAAAACCCATAGAGACAACCGGGGATCTTGTAGCTATAATCAAGAGAGCTATAAAGGGTAAAAGTCAAAAACATCCTGCAAAGAAAACTTTCCAAGCTATAAGGATAGAGGTAAACAGGGAGTTAGATGTACTAAAAAATTCCATAGAAAAAGCGGTTGATTCCCTAAAACCAGGCGGGAGACTGGCTATAATAACTTTCCACTCTTTAGAAGACAGGATAGTAAAAAACATGTTCAAGGAGATGTCTGTGGAGTGCGTATGCCCCTCTGAGTTGTTGATTTGCAAATGCAACCACAAAGCGAAGGTCAAACTTGTAACAAGAAAACCCATTATACCAAAAAACAATGAGTTGGATTTCAACAACAGGGCACACTCGTCCAAGTTGAGGGTAGTGGAAAGGCTGGGATAATATGAAAAAAGACAATTTTTTCAAAATGTTTGCCACAATATCGATAATACTTGCAGTTTCATTCCTACACCTAGTTTTTATAACCAGGATAACCTCCTTATTAAAGGATATAAGAAAAGAGGAGCTGGCAAACAAAGAATTAGAGAAAAAGTTGATCTCTAGAAAAATGGAGTTGGAGTCAAAAATTGACCTTAGCAAAATTGAGAGAAGAGCCAGAAATGAACTGCGTATGGAAATAACCCAAGACATTGAATATATTAAGCTAAAGTGAGTTACCTTGCGGGGTAACTCATTTCATAATTGACTTTTCAAACTTAAAATTATATAATTACTAAATTAAATGTTAAAAAAGAAACCATTTAACAGGAGAAACTATGCTAAAAAAAGGTGAAAAAATAGTATTAAAAATAGATAAAATAGTTTACGGCGGCGAGGGCCTAGGTTTTTACAATGACCTGGCTGTATTCGTGCCTATGTCAGTACCAGGGGACGTGCTGGAGGTAGAGGTAATATCCTTAAAAAAGAACTACGCCAGAGCCCTTATACACAAAATAATAAAACCATCAGAGGATAGAGTAGAAGATCACAGTAAGGTAAGTTTTGAAGACTTTCATGGCTGTGATTTTGCCATGTTAAAATATGAAAAGCAGCTGGCATACAAAAAAGAGATGGTGAGAGAAGTAATAGAAAAGATAGGCAAAACTACAAACTTCATCTTGCATGAAACCATAGGTGCTGAAAAGCCTCTCTACTACAGGAACAAGGTTATAGAGCCTTTTGCAAAAAACAAAGGTAGAATAATTTCTGGTTTTTACAAGAGAAGATCTCACGAGGTTTTCGAAGTTTCTGAAAACCACTTGCAGTCAAAATTAGCCAACAAAGTTATAAGAGAGCTAAAAAAAGAGTTAAACAAAGCCAGTATAAGTGTGTATAATGAACATACCCATTCAGGTATTTTGAGACACGTAATGGTGAGGACCAACTCAAAAAATGAGGCAATGCTTGTACTTATTATAAAGGGGAAGTTAAAAAAAGAGTTAGAAGATGTGATAAAAAAAACAGTGGGAATTTGTCCTGAAATAAAATCGGCGTATATATCCATAAACAATAGGAGAACGAACTTCGCCCTCGGTGAAAAAAATATATTAATTTTAGGAGAGCCAACAATAAGTGAAGAGATGTTCGGCATAAGCTTTAATATGTCTCCAAATTCTTTCTTCCAGATAAACCTGGAGCAGACAAAAAAACTTTATGGTAAAGCCATAGAATATTTTGGTGAGATACAGAATAAAAATATAGTGGATGCGTATTCTGGTACTGGGACAATCGCCATGATACTTTCAGAAAAAGCGAAAAAAGTATATGGAATAGAGCTCGTGGAGGCTGCAAGTAGAGACGCCATAAAAACAGCAGAGCAGAACAACATCAAAAATACAGAGTTCATAAATGGCAAGGTAGAAGAAAAGCTCATAGAGTTAATTGATTCTGGAGAAAAAATAGACGGCATAATCTTCGATCCACCAAGAAAAGGGATAGAAAGTTCAGTTCTCACAAAGGTTGCCGAAATAAATTTAAATGAAATAGTGTACATATCTTGCAACCCGTCTACTTTTGCACGAGATGTTGGTATACTTGAAAGTCACGGTTACTACTTGAAGGAAGTACAGCCTGTAGATATGTTCCCGCAGACAAGCCATATTGAACTTGTGGGTAAAATAGTAAAGAAATAGCAGGGGGAGGAGTTAAGGGATGTTTTTTATATTTTTGGTGATCGCCTATCTTTTGGGTTCGATTCCCACCGGTGTAATAATAGGTGTCAAATTCAAGGGAATTGACATAAGGGAGCATGGAAGCAAAAATACTGGAGCTACCAATGCTTACAGAGTATTAGGGAAAAAATACGGACTCATGGTTTTGCTGGCGGATGTACTTAAAGGGTTCATACCTGTGATGTTGGCAGATATAGTTGGGTTAAATGGAAATAAGCTGTTGATTATAGGGATAGTTACCATAGTGGGGCATACACTTTCTGTTTTCCTTGATTTTAAAGGTGGGAAGGGTGTCGCCACAAGCTTGGGTGTGTTCCTTTATCTCGTGCCCAATGTGACCCTTATACTAGTTGTGGTGTTTATAATTATAACTTCGTTGACTAAATATGTCTCGTTAGGGTCGATAACTTGCGCAGCCATATTCCCGGTGCTAGTGCTTTTTATGCCGGTACGTGAAAGTCTGGATAAAAAAGGCATTTTTTTTGTAAGCCTTATCATGTGTATATTTGTCATATATAAGCATAAAACAAATATAAAAAGGCTAATAAAAGGAACAGAGAATAAAATATAAACAAAAAACAGTATAAAGGAGCATTCTAATGGAAAAAGTTGTAGTCATAGGAGCGGGAAGCTGGGGGACAGCTTTAGCAGTACTTTTGGCAGAAAAAGGATTTCCCGTAACGATGTGGGATCTAAACGAGGAAAAAGCCAATAAGATACAGGCTGAAAGAGAGAATAAACTTTTTTTAGAGGGGACTAAATTCCCCGACAATTTAAATGTGACTAGTGATATGAATGATCTTTTAAAAGATGCAGGCTATGTTATATTTTCAGTTCCCTCCCAAGCTCTCAGGGAAGTGGCTAAGAAGGTATCTGGCCAGATAAGAGAAAATATGATACTTATAAATGTAGCCAAAGGGATAGAGCTGTCTACAGGCAAAAGGCTGTCTGAAGTAATGAAAGATGAGTTTTTAGGTAAATACCACGAAAACATAGTGATTTTATCTGGTCCAACTCATGCTGAAGAGGTGGCCAGAGGGGTACCTACGGCCATAGTAGCAGCAGGAAAAAGAGAGCAATCAAAAAAAGTTCAGGAACTTTTCAATACAGAACTTTTCAGGGTATATATAAATGAGGATGTCGTGGGTGTAGAGTATGGGGCAGCTCTGAAAAACTGTCTTGCCTTGGGGGCCGGTGTTTGCGACGGTATGGGGTTTGGAGATAATACCAAAGCAGCACTTCTGACAAGGGGACTAGCAGAGATGAGTAGATTTGGAGAGAAATTCGGAGCAGATGCACGTACTTTTTCTGGGCTTACAGGTATGGGGGATCTTATAGTTACCTGTACTAGCAAGCACAGCAGAAATAGGCATGTAGGGGAAGAACTCGGTAAGGGGAGAAAATTAGAAGAGATACTAAATGAGATGCACATGGTGGCTGAAGGTGTTGTCACAGTGAAGGCTGTGCATGAGCTCGCATTGAAAAGCAGCATACAAATGCCGATAGTTGAGGCGATATACAGAGTCCTTTATGAGGGTAGAAGTGTTAAAGATGTGGTGAGAAATCTCATGGGAAGAGATTTGAAAGATGAGTTTTATTAAACCAAACTACTTAGATAATAGATGTAAAGCGTATAGGCTGTAAAAATTAAAGAAAGGAAGTAAGTAGTGTATGGAAAAAACAAATGATTTAGTATCGCTGTATCTACGTGACATAAGGAGCTACAAGGTTTTAGATAAAGAGGAAGAATTAGACCTACTTATAAGGGCAAAACAGGACGATGAGGAAGCAAAAGATAAATTGATACTATCCAATCTTAGATTGGTTGTAAATATAGCAAAAAATTATGTAAATAAGGGGCTTGGATTTATAGACCTGATAAGTGAGGGAAATTTTGGGCTAATCCATGCCATAGAAAAATTTGATCCGGATAAGGGGTATAGATTTTCAACCTATGCTGTTTGGTGGATAAAACAATCCATAACAAAAGCAATAATAAGCAAGGGTAGGGAAATAAGAATACCTTCTTATAAACACGACCTTTTAAATAAGGTTAACAAATACATACTAGAACATGTAATGCAGACCAGTTCTTATCCTAGCTTAGAGGAGATAGCCGATGGAACAGGGATAACCGAAAGAAAAGTTCAAAAAGTAATGCTTGAGTTCCAGGACTTGATATCTCTAAATGCAGCTATAGGTGACGACATCTACCTAGAAGATACGATAAGCGTGGATGACGAAGAATCACTTGAAAATCAAGTGTTAGGAGAGATAGAGAGAAACGAAATAAATGAAATGTTGAATGTATTAAAACCAAGGGAGAGGGAGATACTAAAACTCAGGTATGGGTTGGATGGATATGAGATACATACCCTTGAAGAGATAGGTCAAAAGTTCAACATAACCAGGGAAAGAGTAAGACAGATAGAAAAGAAGACTCTTCAAAACTTAAAAAACAGATTTAATGAAGAGCTCAGGATGTATCTGTTAAAATAAATGCTTGACTTAGGAGGAAAATGGCCTTGATTATAAAAGTGAACAGACAGGAGTTTTTAAAGGGTTTAAGAACCGTAGAAAAAGCTATAAGCGAAAACAAAATAAGACCTATCATATCGTGTGCTTATTTAGAAGCGTGTAACGGTGAGATAATGCTTAAGGGGACAAATTTAGAGCTAACCATAAGTACTGTCATAAATGGAGAGATAGTGCAGGATGGGAGAATAGTTTTTTCATACCAGTTGATAGAGGAGTACCTTAGAGAGATAGGGGACGAGACAATACAGCTTGTAGAAGATGGCGGGAGGCTAGTAATTGAAACTAGTGACTCTGCATCGGAGTTCTCAACATTTGATCCGGAAGAATTTCCTAAGACAAAGGATATGACAGAAGAGGAAGCCTTTCTTTTAAATACGCAAAATTTTGCTGGGATGCTTGAAAAGACAAAGTTTGCAGCTGCTGCATCCAGTGACAACTTGGCAATAAATTGTGTAAGGTTGGAATTTGACGAGGACAAACTAAAAATGATCTCTACCGACACGTATCGCCTTGTATATCTGGAAGAAGAGCTTGAGAATACGGTGAATAAAAGCGTTAGTTTGCCGCTCAATACAGTGGATGCAATTATAAAAATCTTTAGAAGTGAAAAAGAGGAAACATTCTCTTTGAAATTTTTAGAGAACCAGATTTTGTTTGAAATCGGTGAGACTAGGATACTTAGCAGAGTTATTGATTTGAGTTTTCCAGATTATCAAGGTATACTTGAATCAAGTGAATATGACAAGACAGCTGTAGTTGATACAGACGAGTTCATAAAGGTCTTGAAAAGGGTTATAATATTTGTTAAAAATAATGCTGAATCAAAATATAGTGCCACTTTTGAATTTAAAAACAATTTGCTTGAAATAAACGGCATTTCCGAAACAGCAAAAATAAATGAGAAAATTGAAGTAGAAAAAACAGGGGAAGACCTAAAGATTTCATTAAACGTCAAATTTTTATTGGATTATCTCCAATGCTTAGACAAGGATAAGTCTACAGTAATAAATCTTTTGAGTTCTAGCAGCGCAGTACAGCTAAAGAATGTAGATAATGAAAAATTTTTATATTTAGCAATGCCACTGGCATTGCGTGAAGACTAAATAAGTAATACATTAAATGGGGGGTTGTATGGTGTTGAATACAGACAAGCAAAATGAAGTAAAACCGATCTTATCTAAAGAGGAGATAGCAAGGATAGTAAATTCAGAAGTTGCAGACCCGTTTACTTTTTTGGGAATGCACAAACTTTCAAGTGATACACTTGTAATAAGAGCTTTTAATCCTAATGCTAAAGAAGTTATACTCACTTCTCCGAAATTAGAAAAGGATGTGACATTGTCGAAAATTCATGACCACGGGTTATTTGAAGGAGTTGTGGATGGTAGCGAAATCTTTAATTATGAGTTTATTTTTAAGTATCATGAAGGTGGAGAATATAAAACAAGAGATCCTTACTCATTCTTACCAGTATTAAGTGAATATGACCTTTATCTTTTTAATGAAGGGAATAATCATAGGGCTTATGAAAAGTTTGGATCTAATCTTATGATACATGACGGAGTGGAAGGAGTTCATTTTTCAGTTTGGGCTCCAGAAGCAAAAAGAGTAAGCGTAGTAGGTGGATTCAATAATTGGGATGGAAGAATACACCAAATGAGAACTTTGGGAGCTTCTGGTGTATGGGAAATTTTTATACCTGGATTAAAAGAAGGAGACCTATATAGATTTGAAATAAAGACAAAAAGTGAAGACATACTTTTAAAATCAGATCCTTATGCGTACTACACGGAAATGAGACCAGCAAATGCATCTGTAGTATATAATGTAGATAAATATACCTGGCAGGATAATGAATGGATGGAAAAAAGAAAACAGACAAATTGGTTGGAAAAACCGATGTCCACTTATGAGGTCCACTTAGGGTCATGGATGAGAAAAGAGGAAAACGAATTCCTGACATATGAGGAACTATCAGATAAACTTGTTCAGTATGTTATAGATAATGGATTTACACACGTAGAACTTATGCCGGTATCAGAACATCCGCTTGACGAATCTTGGGGATACCAAGTGACTGGATATTTTTCTGCCAACAGCAGATTTGGAAAACCAGAAGGATTAATGTATCTAATAGATAAATTTCATCAAAATAATGTAGGTGTTATAGTAGATTGGGTTCCTGGGCATTTCCCGAAAGATGAACATAGTCTTGGGAGGTTTGATGGATCAGCTCTTTATGAACATGAGGATCCTAAGCAAGGGGAGCATAGAGATTGGGGTACATATATATTCAACTATGGAAGAAATGAAGTCAAAAACTTTTTGATATCAAACGCACTTTTCTGGATGGATAAATACCATGTAGACGGTTTCAGGGTGGACGCCGTGGCTTCTATGCTTTACTTAGATTACTCCAGAAATGAAGGGGAATGGGTGCCTAACAAATATGGAGGTAGAGAAAATCTTGAGGCAATAGAATTTTTGAAATATTTCAACTCTATAAGCCACCACTATTACCCTGGGATACTTACTATAGCTGAGGAATCAACTGCATTTCCTGGAATAACTGTTCCTGCATATCTTGGTGGTATCGGATTTTCCCTTAAATGGAATATGGGGTGGATGAACGATTCACTTGAATACATAGAAAAAGATCCTATCTACAGGAAATACCATCAAGGGAACCTTACCTTTTCTATGGTTTATGCATTTTCTGAAAACTTCCAGTTGGTGCTGTCACACGACGAAGTGGTATACGGGAAAAAATCAATGTTGGATAAAATGCCCGGGGATATGTGGCAAAAATTTGCAAACTTAAAGCTGTTCTACTCTTATATGTTTGCACACCCTGGGAAAAAGCTTATGTTTATGGGCGGAGAGTTTGGACAGTGGCAGGAGTGGAACTGTAGCCAAAGCCTGGACTGGCATCTTTTAGAGTATGACAGTCACTCTAAAATGAAAGATTATGTAAAAAATCTGAATAAAATATACAGTGGAAATAAAGCATTATGGGAAATAGATTTCAAACCAGCTGGCTTTGAATGGATAGACTTCCATGATGCAGACAACAGCATTATGAGTTTTGTAAGAAAGTCTAAAAATGACGACGAAATAATAGTGTGCGTATTTAACTTCACTCCGAGTGTCCACAACAACTATAGGATAGGAGTTCCTAAACCAGGTTACTACGAAGAAATACTTAACTCTGATTCAGCAGAATTCGGTGGATCAAATGTTGGTAATCTTGGCGGAGTGCAGTCGGAAAATATAATTGCTCATGGCAGAACAGATTCGATTAATGTCAGCATTCCCCCACTTTCAGGAGTATACTTCAAGCTAAAAAAATAAACAAATAGGCCTGTTTTCACAGGCCTGTTTTTTGTTAAATGAAATTGAATTTTATGTACTAACATGTTATAATTATAAGTAAAACATTGTTTGAAAAGGTGTAGGATGATGAAAAGATTGAATTTATTATTATTGAAAATAATATACATGCTATTTTATTTTGTGTATATAGTTTCTTCGAGATTTGAAAAAAATAAAAAAATTTCGAAGTTTTTTTTAAAGTTCAATAACTATATTGTAAAAAAAAGGGTCAAAGAAAGAGTGGGAAAAGTATGTGTTCTTTTGCCGCACTGTATACAAAATTACAACTGTATCTATAAGATAACCTCAGTGACTGATAACTGTAGGTCTTGTGGAGAGTGTGGTATAGGGGATATATTAAAATTGAAAAAAACTCAAGGGGTTGATATAAAAGTTGTCACAGGGGGAACACTTGCCAGAAAGCATCTAAAGGAAACAAAACCTTATTTTGTAGTGGCAGTAGCGTGTGAAAGGGATTTAATCTCTGGCATATACGACGCATTTCCACTACCGGTCTACGGTCTATTTAACAAAAGACCCAACGGGCCGTGCATTAATACTGAAATGGAAGCAGAAGAGATCGAACACATCTTGAATGAATTTAGAAATGGATGAAAGGTGGTGACAGCTTAGCTAACAGCTAGGTAAATTTATGAAGAAAAAAATACTTGTTTTCTCAATGTTGTTGGCCTTATCTACAGCAGCATATCCAAGTGCTTGGGGTGACATGAGGTACATAGACCAACTGGTGCAGGACAAAGAGTATGATATGGCAAAGGAAGAACTCTTGGATTTTTTAGGTAAATATTCTGACTCTAAGAAGTACTACCCGGTGGCTTTGGACCGTCTAGCTAAACTTTATTATCTTGATAAGAATTACGAGGAAGCCAGAAATTATTTTAAAGAGTACCTCAAATCACAGAATTTGAAAGAAGACGAGAGGCAGGAGGGTATATATAATCTTGTAAGGACGGATATAGAGTTAGAGAACTATGAAGAAGCTAAAAAGTATGCTGACTATATAACCTCAAGTAAAAAGTATCTGGCTTTTTTTCAGGTGGCAAAGGCTTTTTATGATAAAGAAAATTATGACGATGCCCAGATCTACTTTAGAAGACTTTTAAAGTTTGATAGCCAATATTACCAAGAAGGGCTGCTCTATCTGTCCCTGACATCATATAAGAAAAATGAATACTTAAAAAGCATAGTATTCGGAGAGGAGTATCTTTCAAAAGCTGAAGGTGGAGACAAAAATATTTCCCTTATGAACTTTATATTAGGGAGCTCCCATCTGAAGATAAGCGATTTGCCTGTAGCTGAAAATTACTTTAAAACTATAGAAAACGAATCCCCTGATAGTGAGTACGCAGATGATTCAAAGTATCAGCTCTTTAAACTGTACATAGAGCAAAAGCGTAACAAGGAGTACTTGGAGTACTTTGAAAAGCTGAAGGGAACTCAGTACGAAAATCAAGGGTATCTAGAGATGGCGCAACTGTACTTTGGGAAAGAGGAGTATCTTAAAGCTGAAGAGTATTATGGAGTACTGGTGAAAAAGGAAAGCAATCCAGAGACGGTATATGGATATGCACAGACGCTTTTTAAACAGGGTAAAAACCAACAGGCACTCATGGAACTTAAAAAGCTGAAAGGAACCGAGTATGACTCAGAATACTACTACTACAGTTCATATATACTGTACGGCGATAAAAAATACAAAGATGTTTTAGCACTTTTAGGCAATTATGAGAAGAAGGGGATAAAAAAAGAGTATCTGAAAAATATAGAGGTATTTATGGGTACCTCGGCTTATGAAACAGGAGCTTACGATACTGCAAAAAAATATTTTGAAAAAGCCTATTCTCAAGAACCTAATAAAGATAATTTGTACAACTTGGCGTTAGTGAATTCAAAAATGAAAAATTTGAAGGAACTCAAAGAGAACTTTAGCGATTATATGGAAAAATATCCTAAAGAATTTAAATACAAAAAGAACTTGTATATTTTGTTGGGGAATACCTATTTTGATCTAGGGCAGCTTGATGGTGCAGAAAAGCTTTATGAAGCTTTCCTGAAAGAAAATTACGACGAAGAGATACTGAACAACCTGATATCAGTTTTGTCTAAACAGGGAAATTACAGCAAGCTTTTACTTTATTTGGAAAAAGCCAGTCCAAGTGTGGAGAACATGTATTTAAAGGGTGTTTCGCATTTAGGTTTGAATCAGTATGAACAGGCAGAAACAGCGTTTTTGTGGGTTATAAGTTCAGACAGGGCAACAGCTGATCAAAAAGAAAGAGCAAGTTTTCGTCTCATAAAAGACTACCTAGCATGGGAAGAATACGAAAAGGCCGTGGAATATGGAGAGAAGCATGTAGAAAAATACAAAAATTATTACTATGAATCTATGGATATGATGGCTATAGCTTACTTTAAGATGGGGTCTTATAAAAACTCAAGGTCGTTGTACGAAAAATTTTTAAAGGATCCAAAATGGGCTGAATACGGTGCATTTCAAATAGCGGAGACCTACTACAATGAAGAAAATTACCTCGATGCAAAAAAACAGTACGAAAAATTGGCTTCTAAAAACGGTAGCTACGCAGAAGATTCTCTGTACTGGATAATAAGCATAGACTATTACCAAGGTAATTTTGATCAAGCCTTTAAAAAAATAGAGGAGCTAAAACAAAGATTTCCTAAAAGTAAGTATGAACAGGAAGCATCCTATATAAAAGGTGAAATTTATATTGCAAAAAATCAGGCAGACCAGGCAGTAGCGGAATATGAAAAACTTTACGAAAAAACAAAGGAATTCAGCATTGGACAAAAAACTGCAGAAAAACTAATTGGTATCCATTATGGTGCCGGTGCTTACTCAAAGGCGCTTGAATGGAGCTCTAAACTAAAAGATAGCAAAAAGGCTGACCTCTGGAAAGCGGCTGTATATCAAAAGCAAGGGAAAACTGAGGAGTCTTTGAAAGGCTACGAAAAACTAGCAAAAGACAGCGAATACGGCGATAAGGCAAATTTTGCCCTCGGTGAGCATTATTTGGAAGCCGGAAACACTCAAGAGGCATTATCTCACTATGATAAGGTTTTGGAGTTTGAGACAAGCGGCTTAAAAGATAAGGCTCTTTTTAAAATGGGTGACCTGCATCTAGAAAATGGCAACCATATGGAAGCTCTTAAGGATTTTATGAAGATAAGAGTACTATACGAAAAAAGCGACCTGAGGGAAGCTGCCATGATAAAAATAGCTAAAATATACGAGGATCAAAAGGATGAAGATAAAAGCTTAAAAACTTATCTAGAGTTATATGATGATTACAGTAACTCTAAAAACTACCCTTACTTTATAAAGAAAATTTTAGTGTCTTACCTAAAACAGAATAAAAACGAGATCGCTAAAAATTACTATTCTGAGTTAAGGAAAATAGATGTAAAGGAAGCTGAACAGTTTAAAAAATATTTTCAAAATTAGGGGGAGATATGAAAAAAATCTGGATAATGTTGGGCGTTATTTATTTTAGCTTTGCAAGTTTTTCTGCAGAGGAAGCTGTGGAGATAAAAAAAGATGTAACAGGGGTAAATAAAGAGATATACAATGAAAATCAAGAAGTAGATGGAGTAGAAGATGGGTTGGGCAATGTAAAGCTGGAACAACTTGAAAACGACATAGGCGTTACTAGTGACAAAGATAAGCTGAAAGAGATGAAGCTTACCGGTGAGAAGCTGGGGGACGTGAATGTCAATGTAGAAGACAATATCGAAAAAGACATCATGTCTGATTTAAACGAGTCGAAGGCAAAAAGCTGGTGGAAATACATATTAATTGGAATACTTGTTGTAGCGGGGGCGTCGGCACTTTAGTAGCCGAGCTCCGCTCACAATAAAGTGGGTGTAGCTTAAAATGACAAGGAGGAAAACATGCTAGAGATATTTAAAAGTGGCGGACCGCTTATGTACATAATACTAATCTTATCTGTAATGGGCACTGCGGTTATAGTGGAGAGAATGCTCTACTTTTTCATTTCTGAAAAAGGAGATATGAGTGCTATAAAGTATGAGATAGAAGAGTGTATAAAAAATAAGAATAAAGAAGGTGCTATGGAACTTTGTGACTTGTATGAAAATTCAAGCTCAAAGGTGCTCAAGGAGTTGATAAATGAAACAGATTTTTCAAATCCAGCGGATTTGGCCTATTTGGAGGAAAAATCCAGAGAAGTAGCTTTATCGCAACTTCCTAGATTAGAAAAGTTTATGTGGCTACTTGGCGTGACAGCACATGTAACCCCGCTTGTGGGGCTATTAGGGACCGTTTCCGGGATGATAAAAGCTTTTAGGGTCATTTCTGAAGTTGGGACTGGGACGCCTGAGCTTTTAGCTGAGGGGATATCGCAGGCTCTAATAACCACTGCGGCTGGGCTTTCTGTAGCCATACCTGCTTTGATATTCTATAATTATTTCAATAAAAAAATAGATAACATTGTAAATGAGATGGAAAAATCTAGCGTTGAATTTATTAATTTACTTAGAAAGTAGGAAGCTGTCATGAAGACTAGAAAGATAGTAAGAAGGAGAAACAATAATTTGATATTGGAATTGACTCCTTTAATAGACGTCGTCTTCCTCCTGCTTATATTTTTCATGGTTGCAACCACTTTTAAAGATGTCAATAGCGGTCTTAATATCGAGCTCCCCCAGTCGAGTATACAGGAGGAAGCGCAGGTTGAAAGTGTACAGGTATTGATGAATCTAGAGGGAGATATTTTTGTAAATATGTACCTGAAAAACCAAGAGAAGAAAAGCATAAAAACCGATTTTGAAAACCTGAAGTCTGTACTGGAAACAGGACTTTTGGACAGCGGGAAAAAAGAGGTAATAATAAGTGCGGATAAAAAATTGGATTATGGAAGCATAGTTAAACTTATGACGCTATCAAAAGAAGCGGGGGCAAATGTTTTAAATATAGATGCAGCTCCGATGGAAGAGTAGGTGGTGTCATGTATAGGGATGAGAAAAAGTTCACCTTTATACTTTTTATCAGCTTGGCGATACACATAGCACTTATTATGGTTCTTCCGGGCTTCAAAGATGTGCTTATCGAGGAAAGCGAAGAGATCCTTCAGCTAAAAAGCGGGATAGAGGTACAGATATCTTCTTTTGAAAAGCCAAAAAAGGTTGATGCAGAAAAAGAAAACAGTGATAAGAGGGCAGAGGCAGCAGGGGAAAATACTGCAAAAAATATAGAAGATATCAAAAAAAATGAAATAAAAGAGATAAAAAATGAAAAAGTGGTTGAAAAAAAGGATAAAAACGTGTTAAATTTTAATGAGGGAATAAATATAAGCGAAATAAAAATTGATGAACCTAAGTTTGATTTTTTGGCATCTAATAGTAACAGTCCACTTAAAGTGGCTAAAAAAGACATAAGGGGGATCTATAGGGACGCAAAGATTGATAATTCTACAGAAAAGAACAACACGGCTCTACATAGGGTAGAAGGGGAATTGAAACAGGTAAAAGAGGTAGTTCCAACTCTAAAAGACGAGGTATTCAAGGGCAATTATAACGTCAGTACAAAAGTTGGCAACGAAGAACTAAAATGGATTAATTTTAAAGATGAAAGTGGGACAAACAATAATTTGCCGGAAGGGTTTAAACTCGGCACTTTAGAAGAAGGGCTAGTTCCGATTTGGTCGAAAAGCAACATGGAGCCTAAATATCCTTTGGAAGCAGAAAAAAATGGGATGAAGGGCAAGGTTACAGCGATTTTAGATGTAGATGAAACTGGAAGTGTAAGAAAAGTTAGGATAGAAAAAAGTGGGTATTCCGTACTAGATTTAGCAGTATCTGAAGTTGCGAACACATGGAAGATATTTATCTATCAAAATGGGCTGCCGATATCCGGCAAAGTAAGTGTGACATATGATTTTGAACTAATTAGGAAGAAATAGAGGTGATATGATTTGAGTATTTTAGGTGTAATGTTAGAGAAAAAGCTTGAGTTAGAGCTAACAGAATCAACAGGTGGAGAAGTAAGTTTCATAGACAACTTTTCTGATATTTTTGATGAAATAAAAAGAAATAAATACAATGCTGTTATCTTAGATGGCGACGAGTTAAAATACGAGAAGCTAATAGAGGTAATAGAAAGAATCTTAAACGTGTACAAAAAAATGATAGTCATAGTAATAGGAGAGAGGGCCGGACTGAATGTAATAGCAGGAAGTGTTAAGGCTGGAGCTTACGACTATCTGATGAAACCTGTAGACGGTGAAAGAATCAAAAAAATTATTGAAAAAGCATTAAAAGACCAGAAGTTAAAAGCTGAAAAAGTAGGAACAAAGATAACTGCTGGAGAAGAAAAAATAATAGGTAGTACCCCTGCAATGGTAGATGTGTACAAAATGGTAGGAAAAGTTGCTTCAAGCAATGTCTCAGTTCTTATAACTGGAGAAAAAGGGACAGGTAAGCAACTTGTAGCCAAGGCGATACATAAGTTCAGTGAAAGGCAAGAGATGCCTTTTATGACTATAAACTGTAGCGCAATGCAGGATATAATTCTTGAAAGAAAAATATTTGGTTATGAACAAGGAGCGTTTAAAGGTGCGGTTATATCTCAAGTAGGTGAGCTTGAAAAAGCAAACGGAGGGACACTTTTCTTAGGTAATATTGAAGATTTGAGTTTAGATTCTCAGGTGAAGATACTCAGCGTGCTTCAAGAAGGCGAATTTTTTAGAATAGGTGGAACCACTACAATAAAAGTAGATCTTAGACTTGTAGCTTCTACAAGCCAAAACTTAGAGGAACTTATCGTCGAAGGTAAATTTAGTGAGGAGCTTTACCATAGGTTGAAAGTATTAGATATAGAGATGCCTGCTCTTCGTGAAAGAAAGGATGACATACCGTTTCTTATAGACCATTACATTCAAACATTTAATGATGAGTTCCAAAAAAGTGTAAAAGGTGTATCAAAACCTGCAATAAATAAAATTATGAAATATGACTGGCCTGGAAACGTAAGAGAACTTCAAAATGCCATCAAATCAGCCATGGCTTTATGTAGGGGTTCTAGTTTACTAATAGAAGACCTCCCTGCAAATGTAATCGGTGCTAAGATATCAAAAAGGCATGGAGACATACAGGACTGGGTACTTGCAGACTGGATAGAAGGAGAAATCTCTATCTTAAAGTCTAATAACCAAAAAAACTATTATGGTAATATTATCTCGAGAGTCGAAAGAGAGCTTATAAGACAGGTTCTGGAGATAACAAACGGTAAAAAAGTTGAAACGGCAGAGATACTTGGAATCACAAGAAATACACTTAGAACAAAAATGAACAACTACGGATTAGAATAGTTTAAAATAGTAAAAAGCAAAAAAGCCTCGGGCTTTTTTGCTTTTTAACAAATAAATTTAATTAAGAAGAGGTAGAATTAAAAAATTAATAATTTCCTAAATTATTTATCTTAAACAGAACGTGTGATTTTTTTAATTTTTTAATTCTATTTCTTTTTGGGAGGAAAACATGCACTTAACCTTGTATAGGAAATACAGACCCATGGACTTTGAGCAGGTTGCGGGGGAAGAGGATATAATCCGTACGATAAAAAATTCGCTTAAAAAGGACAGGATGGCACATGCTTATCTTTTCACTGGTCCTAGAGGGGTTGGGAAAACAACCACTGCCAGGTTAATAGCTAAAGGTCTAAACTGCATTACAAATGGTATCACTGATACTCCATGCAATACATGCGAGAATTGTAGAGCGATAAACAATGGGACTTTTATAGACTTGATAGAGATCGATGCTGCTTCCAATAGGGGAATCGACGAAATACGTTCACTGAAGGATAAGATAAATTATCAGCCTGTAAGAGGCAGAAAGAAAGTATATATAATAGACGAGGTTCATATGCTTACCAAGGAAGCCTTTAATGCACTACTTAAAACATTGGAGGAGCCACCAGGACATGTGGTCTTCATTTTGGCAACGACAGAGCCGGACAAGGTACTAGATACTATAATCTCAAGATGCCAAAGGTATGACTTTAAACCCCTTAATTTTTTAGAAACAAAGGCTAAGCTTTTGGAGATAGCTGAAAAAGAAGAAGTGAGCATAGACGAAGAGAGTTTAAGGCTCATATATGAAAGAGCCGGGGGCAGTATGCGGGATGCCATTTCAATATTTGAAAGGCTGGTATCGACATATTTTGGAGAAGAGATAGACGTAGATAAAACAGAAAAAGCTCTTGGAGTTATACCGAAAAGGTTTTTGGAGAAATTCCTTGGAATCTTAGATAAAAGGGATATTGAATCAGGTATGGAATTTCTTGATGAACTGTGGGAAAACTCTATAAATTTGGAAGGGTTTTTCAAGGATTTTGCAAAGTATTTGAAGGAGAACTCAAAAGAGATAGGGATTGAGAGGTGCCTTTTTTCTATAGAAAAAATCTTTGACGTACTTTCAAAATTCAAATATGAAGAGGATAAGCGACTGCTAGGGTATGTAGTACTCTACCATTTAAGCGGCTTGGAAAGTATAAAAACTTCTGTCAAGACAGTGCCAGTTGTTGAGAAGGTCACAGTGAGAGAGCCGCAGTCAGAGCCGATTTCTGCAATACAGATAAGCGGGGAAGCAACTGTAAATATTCAGGAAGTAAGAGAAAAATGGAATGAGGTAGTGAGGGTGGCTAAGAGCAAAAAAATAACCCTCATTGCCCTACTTAACGGGGCGACTCCGTTAAGAGTTGAAGGGAATGTACTCTGCGTAGGCTTCACATACGAAAATCAATATTCTAAAAGTGCAATGGAAAAACCACAGTACCATGAGGTATTTCTAGAAACCGTAAGGGAGGTACTTTCTTCTGGACTAGATGTCAGATATGAGGTGGTCTCCGAAGGGAGAACAGTAGAGAAAAGCACAGATGGGGATTCATTTGTAGAAAAAGTGGTTGAGTTTTTCGATGGAGAAATAATGTCTTAAAATAGGTGGGTTGGATTATGAAAAAAGTTTTAATGAACAGAGAAGAGGAAATCTTAAATCATTTTTTAAAATTAAGCAACTTCTCAAAAAGTGACATGATACTAAAAGGCAAGTATCTTATGGATATTTTTGTAGAGTACGGGGTGGAGGACACTAAGCTAGATCCTAACGGGAATGTGATTGCAAAAATAAAAGGGAACAGCAGTGAGGCATTGGTTGTAAACTGCAGCTTGGAACAGATAAAGGATTCTAGAAACATTCAGATGAAAATGAAGGAAATATGCAATATAGGGCCTGCTGATAACACCATGGCTCTGTGCGCACTTTTGATATTAGGTGACCTGATAAAAAACCATTACCTACACGATAACATCTATCTTGTTGCGACTACAGGCGGGAAATCTGATAGTCATGGACTTAGAAACTTTTTAAAAAATGTAGACGAAAAGGTCAACGGGATCATAAATCTACAAACCATGGAACTGGGTAATATAAGTAAGTCTAATTTTGCAGTATCAAGAATGAATATGGAATTTATAGGTAAGGGCGGAGATATATGGCAAGACTATATTGAACCGAATCCGATAGAGACAGCGGCGCTTTTTATAAAGAGGCTTAGAGATGAGGAGCTGGGAGATTCACTTGTTTTTAATATTTCTAAGTTAACATCCGGGGTATTTTATGATATAATACCTGATAAGGCACATCTTGAATTAGAGATGAGGAGCTTTAACTCCTCTGATATAGCGAAGGGTGTAGATACTATAAAGGAGATAATAAGGGGCCTTTCAAAAGAAGAAAACATCGAGATAAAGTTTAAGGAAATACTCAGAAAAAATGAGATGGCCATAGAAGAAAGTCTACTAGAAGAGATATTTATAGAAACACAACAGGAGTTGGGCATAAAGACCTACAGCGTCATATCAAACAGCGAGGTTTCGGTCGGGATGGAATTTGGCATAGACACATTAACCGTTGGTCTCGCAAACGGAAAAAATAAGTACAGGAGGAATGAGCAGGTCGAGATAGTCAGCTTCTATAAAGGGATAGAAAATCTATATAAATCCATTATGAAGCTAGATAAAAAGAATAGAGGAGATCTAAGTAATGAATAATAACCTTTTAATGAGTATTATGTTGT
>QKCP01000144.1 GCA_003246855.1 Ilyobacter polytropus | reverse complement strand
TAAAATCAGCATAATCAAAAAAATCCTTTTAATTTTTCTAAACACAGATAACTACCTCCTCAAGTTTATTTTTCATAAATAACCTACTATTTATCACCATCTGTTCTAGGCCCCTGTATTTCCTGCTCCATCCTTTCTCTCTTCTGATTTATAGATTCTTCATAAATTTCTAGCTGCCGCAGATCCTCTTCTAGGGCCTGCTTTTCTTCCTGACCAGCAGAACTCTTTACTTTTCCCTTCGTTTCCTTTATTTCTGCCTGAATTTCACCTAATTTTTTTTTTACAGTTTCAAGTTTTTCGGCCTGATCCGCCTTGTCAAAAACAGTTTTTTCAGGATTCACCTCTTCCTCCGGCTCCTTTTCAAGTTTTTGCCTTACAGGGATGAACTTGGTGTCCCCAACTGTGCGGGTGTTCATAAAGTTCGGCGACACTATCTCAACTCCTGCACTGTGCAGCGTGTCCAGCATCTCCTCATGAAGGCGTGATTTTGCCGACAGTACATGCTTCACTTCTTCTAACAATCCGCTCACGCGGTACAGTACCGAAAAATCCCCAAGCTGAATTATGTACACAAAGGGATCCTTCAACTCAGCCCTTTCTGCCGCCTGTACCAAAAGCTTTTTCACTTCCGATCTGGACACGTCGTATCCCAAAGATACCTCAGCCATAACCATGGTCCCGGAATAGTGAAACACCTTTACGGATTTGGTCACAAGTAAAAAATTAGGCAGGGTAACCAAGTTTCTGTCCTCTGTCTGTATCTCAACATGCAGTAAGCCTTTTTCCGACACCCTACCGAAATGTTCATCAACCTGTACAAAATCCCCTATACGAAAGCTGTTTATCCCGCGAATCATGACTCCTGCAAGTGCGTTCCCTATGAGCGTCGTAGAGCTCAGAGCAAGAGTGGCACTTATAATTATCCCGAGCAGGCTTAGTATCTGCCCTCTCAAAGATTCTTTTATCGGCAGGAGTAAAACTATGGCTATTACTCCAAAAATAGTTATGAGGATCATAGCCAGCTGTTTGTGTACCCCTTTATAGTTTTTCCATTTAAAAAGCAGATGCACAA
The DNA here is from genome assembly GCA_003246855.1 of Ilyobacter polytropus. Lineage (GTDB taxonomy): Bacteria > Fusobacteriota > Fusobacteriia > Fusobacteriales > Fusobacteriaceae > Ilyobacter_A > Ilyobacter_A polytropus_A. The sequence goes on along the minus strand of QKCP01000144.1, from coordinate 2,914 downwards.
GAAAAAGAATAAGGCTCAAAACTAATACAGCCGATGCAGCTACACCTAAAAACTTCATAATAAATACATAGTCCATCATAACAACTCCTAACTTTTTTACTTTCATTTTGAGACGGTGTCTCCAAGCTTTGCAACTCCGCCTACCATACAAGTTTTTTCGGACAAAAACTCAAAGTTCCTACAAAAAAATCTACACTCCGTGCATTAAAAAAAGGAAATCCACCACTTTATCGGGATAACTTAGTTGGAAATTTTTAAAAGGGGGAGGATGTATGAAAAGAATCATCAGCAGTACCGTAAAGAAAACAGCCGTACCTCCTGGCACTCTTGTCTATACAGGAAACATGGTGGACAAGGAGCTCGAGATAACTATCATAAACTACGACAAGTTAAACTTCAGCAAAAAGGTGGTTACCGAAGCCGAGGAATGCTTTAATTGCAAAGAATCTAACATAATTTCTTGGATAAATATAGACAGACTCAACAGGCTGGAGATAATCTCAAAAATCGGGGATTATTTCGATATACACCCTCTGGTTTTAGAAGACATCTTAAATATAAATCAGCTTACAAAAATGGAGGAGTTTGACGATTATATATTCCTTGTAGCAAAAATGCTGTACTATGATGAAGTCAGCCAAGAGATAGTGGCGGAACAGGTCAGTTTTTTATTAGGGAAATCTTCTGTCATTACATTTCAGGAAAGAAAAGGGGATGTTTTCGATCCCATAAGGGACAGGCTGAAAAATTCCAACGGCAAGATAAGAAATATGGGAGCTGACTACCTATTGTATGCCCTCTTGGATGCCATTGTAGACAACTACTTCATTATGCTGGAAAAAATAGGGGATAAAATAGAGGGATTAGAGGAGGACCTCATGGAAAATCCCACCACAGAAACCATGCACGCCATACATAAGCTCAAAAGAGAAATTTTATTTTTAAGAAAATATATATGGCCACTTCGGGAAATCATAAACGAGCTTCAAAAAACTGAGTCCAACTTACTAAACGAATCCACCTCAATCTATTTTAGGGACGTATACGATCATATCATACAGGTCATAAACACCGTGGAGACCTTCAGAGATATGGTCACCGGCATGATAGATCTCTATCTTTCTAGTGTAAGTAACAAGATGAACGAAGTTATGAAAGTTTTAACTATAATAGCAACTATATTTATCCCTCTTACATTCATAGTAGGAATTTACGGAATGAACTTCAGGAACATGCCTGAGCTAGAGTGGAAATTTGGTTATCCTATAATCATGCTTTTGATGCTCTTCATCGGAGCTATAATGATAAGGTATTTTAAAAAGAAAAAATGGCTTTAGGTTTATTCTACCTATTTTAGCAGATGTTGAATTTTTTCTGATAAAAAGGTATAATCTCCACTGAGTATTTTATAAACGGAGGTCAAAATTGAAAATATACGATTTAATTGTGGTGGGTGGAGGTCCAGCAGGAATTTTTGCATCCATTTACGCCGCCAAAAATGGCCTGAGCGTAGCTCTCTTAGAAAAAAAGAACAGCATAGGTAAAAAAATACTTGTGTCTGGTTCGGGAAAATGCAACTTAACCCACCAAGGCGAAGTAAATGATTTTTTAAATAGATACGGTGAAAATGGGAAGTTTTTAAAAAAGGCACTTTATAATTATAAGGTTGCTGATTTAATTGCCTTCATAGAATTAAAGGGACTAAAAATGACTGTTATGGAAAATGGAAAATTTTTCCCAGAAACCATGAAATCTACAGACGTCCTAGATATTTTAATAAAGGAACTTAGCTCTTTTGGAGTGGATACCTTTACTAACACCAGCGTGCTTTCTGCTATAAAAGAGGACGGTGTTTTTAAAGTGGTTACCGAGAAAAAAAACTTTTCAGGAAAAAACCTGCTTTTATCCACTGGAGGTAAATCTTACCCGACTACTGGTTCGGAAGGGGACGGCTACAGGATAGCTAAGAATTTTGGTCACAGCATCGTAGAGCCAAGACCGGCCCTGACGCCAGTATATGTAAACGACTACCCCTACGCCGACCTTTCCGGCATTTCATTTAAAGACAGTAAAATAGAACTGTATAGGGATGGCAAGAAAATAAAAGAACATAGCGGAGATATACTTTTTACACACAACAACCTGAGCGGACCTGGAATAATAGATTTTTCCAGATACTTTAAAAAAGGGGACATCCTTTATGTAAATTTTATAGGCAAGGAAGCGGAAAATCTTTCTAGGGAGTTTATAGAGGCCTCCAGCAAAAATGGAAAGCAGAGTGTAAAAAGATTTTTAGCAGGATACAGGGTGCCTGAAAGATTTTTGAAAAAACTTTTTAAAATGCTCGGAATAGAAGATGATACAAAACTCAGTGAACTACCCAAACAAAACAGATCCCTGCTTGTAAATAAATTATCGAAACATGAGTTTGTGGTATCAAAGCTCGGAAACTTTGACGTAGCTATGGCAACTGCAGGTGGAGTTTCTTTAAAGGAAGTCAGTCCAAAAACCATGGAATCCAAGCTTATAAAAGGGCTTTTCTTTGCTGGCGAGCTTCTGGATATAGACGGTGACACCGGCGGTTTCAATATACAGGCCGCCTGCTCTATGGGGGTACTGGTTGCAGATAGCGTAAATAAATAATTTTTAAAAGTAGCTTGAAAACAGCTGCTTTTTTTATTTTACAAATTTAATTTGCTTGGCCTCTACTGCCATAAATTTTAATTTATTTTTATTAATCTTAAACAAAATCAATATTTTTTAAACCATAAATAATACCATAGATGAAATTTCATAAAAATATGGTTTTTTAAAGAACAACTAATCCTTTTTTCGAAAAAACTGGCTTGTATTTATATACTTTTTAATATATAATAATGTATATTGTACAATTTTAAAAGGAGGCTATTTATGG
>QKCP01000071.1 GCA_003246855.1 Ilyobacter polytropus | reverse complement strand
AAGGCAAAATGGCTTTTTAAGCTACTGCCATATTGGGATAATTGATAGTATTTATAAGTACATCACGGAAGTGAATTTGATAAATGTACAGTTCAATAAATGTACAGTTCAATAAATGTACCATCCTTTGTTTGTAACTGACCCTTCGACAGTCAAAGCCTTCACACCTAGCATTCCATCCTTATTCCAAACGATAGACCTGGCCTTTTAGATTAGCCTGTAGGTAATGTGGAATGCACGCCTTCGGGGTAGTAGTGCAAAAATAGCAATCACAGAATCCTTTTCAGATCACTACAAACTCGATAAGCTTCTAGAGACTTTTGAATATCTTCTGGGATCGTCAAAAAAACCAGAAAAATAATACACAGTCTCTAATATTGTTATCTAAACATGACAAATGATAAGTACCGGCTGTTTTATTTATCGGCGGTTTTATAATTCTCTAAAAGATCTTTTAAAAAGCGTTAATAAGTATTTTAGTCCAGTTTGATGCGGATTCTTCCGGAAACGCCATCCCAGGAGAGGCCAAAATAAAGTTCGAGGCGATGCCCACATCTGATCTTCCATAAGGTGAAAAATAGAACCTGCTGCAAGGGTGAGGACTTTGATATCTCCTCTTTTATCATATAAGTATAAACCTGTCAGAAAGAGGATAAAAGAAAATAACAATGTATGAGCTATTATCCGTCCGTTTGCAATGGTAGAAGAAAAGATAACCATTCCCAGAGGTTTATCTATTAAGTCTGGAAGGAGCGATCCAACGACCAGATATGTTGGATCTATAATGGTCCTTAATTGTGGTATGAAAAATGCAAATCCGAAAAATGTCCCCAGCGTGACGCCAATGTGTCCAAAAAGAAGCATCAAAATTAAAAAGTACTTTAGTTACATATAAATATGGTCTAAAGAGCTGTTTCTTGCAGAACTTTACCAAAATAGTAGCGTTTTGACAGAAAGTGCGTTATGTTGAACTGGCTGGAATGAACCATTGGTCTCGAGTTGATGTATCTTTTTTCATCAGTTAACGAATTTTATGCATAACCTCGAATACCATTTTAACGATTTTCAGACTTAAAATGTTAGATTTTGGCATAAAATAAACACTTTTAGAATTTTTGTATCTTAACTGAATCCAAATGAAAAAGATTAAGGACAACATTATCTTGCAAAAGCAATGTGCAGACTATGGAAAATTTTTGATAAAAGGATGTCTGCCCTCATCTGCGGCTTTCCTCTTAATGGAAGAGGATAATTATAAAAGAGTTAATTTTCAACTGAAAAAAAGATATAACGCTTGATATTATAATACGGTCTTAATTTAGAGGTCCGGAAATACAGCCGGATAAAAACTTCTGGTGGGAATAGAAGCATGAAGGATATAGAAGAATTAATCCAGAAAGCTGTGGAACTGCAGAATAACGGGCTTATTAGCGCCCAGATTGCCGATGAACTCAACGTTTCAAGAGAAACGGTTATCTGGCTTTTAACCCGTTCAAAAAAAGAAGTAACTACCCCCGCTCCAAAAGATATTTCTGTAAACTGGAGCTGTATAGGGAAAAGTGCCGAACGTCTCCACCATATCTCACTTGCACTCTGCGATATGGTGCTTGAGACCATGGAAAAGGCGAACGCCGAGGTAGACGTGGTTGTTGGCATTGCTGCCAATGGTATTCCCCTTGCAAGCATGATGGCATATGAACTGGGTGCGGATTTAGCGATTTATCACCGTAAAGGACAGGATCACGTTCATACAAGCCGCAGAGGGACCATAAGCAGAAATTTCGGATCCGTCGCCGGTAAAAACTGCGTTATCGTGGATGACGTTATTACCACCGGTTTAACCAGTACGGAAGTGATTGATCAGCTGAGAGAAATGGATGCAAAACCGAGAGTTGTAGCGGTATTGGTCGACAAAAAAGGTGCGGATTCAATCTCTAATGTTCCAATTCAGTCTCTTGTAAAAATAGTACGTGTGGACTGAAAAATACTGGAAATCGTTACGAAATAAAACAGTCCTGATCTTCCAGATCACAATTCGGGAATTGCAATTCGGGAATCGCAACTCGAATGCCGAAGCGATATTGGAAATCATAACTCGGGCGATCATTTAAATATTGAAGGTGATATGTATAACAGGATAGGATGATCGACGACGTGCTAAAGGTTTTCAAGAAGCTCGATGCAAAGGATTTCAGGATACTTACTGGCATCGAGACCGGGATGAAACATTTTGAGTGGGTGCCAATAGAAGAACTGAATAAATACACCAAATTGCCTTTCGAGAAACTGGAATACAGGCTGAAGAGGCTTGTCCGGGATAAGCTTGTGGTCAGGAGCACCCAGCCTTATGAGGGTTTTCAGATTTATTTTGAGGGTTATGATGCCCTTGCTCTCAATGCCTTTGTAAAAAGGAAAAGTATCAGTGCCATAGGGGATGAAGTCGGGGTAGGCAAGGAATCCGTCATTTTTGAAGCGATCCGGCAGCCTGAGCTTGCAATAGGGGAACCTTACCCTGTCATAATCAAATTCCACAGGGAAGGCAGGACCAGCTTCAAGCAGATAAAAAGAGTACGTGAACACCTCGGGGACAGAGAGCACTTCTCATGGGTTTATGCTGCCCGGCTTGCGGCTCAGAGGGAGTATGAGATAATGACCAGACTGTACCCGCAGGTCTCTATCCCAAAACCCCTGGACCAGAACAGGCATGCAATTGTTATGGAGATCGCAAAAGGCAGCCTTCTCTCAAAAACAAAGCTTCTGGACCCTGAATGGTATCTTGATGAGATTCTCAGGCAGGTAAAGATAACCTATTCGCTGGGAGTCATCCATGCCGATTTAAGCGAATATAACATCTTTGTATCCGAAGACAGCGTCCAGCTCATCGACTGGCCCCAGTATGTCACTCTCGACCATCCCCATGCTGAAGAAATTCTCGAAAGGGATGTTTCAAATATCCTGACTCATTTCTCCCGAAAATATGACATTAAAAGAGAGCTTGAAGAAACAATCCGTGAAGTAAAAAGTGAGACTGGCAAAATAACAGAGGACGGGAGAGAGGATATAGAAATTAAGAGCAACTACGGTACTGTAGAAAAGTTGGATGACGAAGAGGAGAGTTTTGAAGAACAGACTTTTGAGGAAGAAGAACTTGAAGCTGAAGAATTTGAAGCTGAAGAATTTGAAGCTGAAGAATTTGAGGCAGAAGAATTTGAGGCAGAAGAATTTGAAACCGAAAACCTCAACTCAGAGGATTTAAAAAAAGCCACTTCTAAAAAAGAGATCACGGACAAAGATTAATTCTTCTCATAATAGATTAAATAGAAGCGAATACTAATGTACCGTAATCTTCAGTATAATGTTCCGATATTTACTTTCTTAATCCATTCTACAATTTTTTTGGAAAATTTACTTTTTTGATCTCTATTTCTTAATTTGACTCATTCTAGTTTTTATTTTTAACCTGCCTCAATGGAAAGGTTAATTGTAGGAAAAGACGTTAATTGAAAGGCATATCTGCTTCCGGAAAAACTCAAAGTCAGACTAAAATTTTAATTTTGAGCTCATCCAAAAACCAATTTTACTTTCACATCAATAAGAGTTTCAGAACCATTTTAAGGATCAGGAACTCGATTGATTATTCTTAATACAGAATCAAGAGAATCAATTTTGAGTTTTGGTATCATCTCTTTAAGTTAGCGGAGGTAAACTGAAGTTATTGAAGGTAAACTGAAGTTAGCTGAGGTAAACTAAAGTAAGCCGAGGTAAACTGAAGTTAGCTGAGGTAAACTAAAGTAAGCCGGGGTAGACTGAAGCAAGCTAAGATAAATTGAGTCAGCTAAAACAAATTAAAATAAGCTGAGATAAAAAGAAGTTAGCTGAAACAAAAGAGCAGGACCTTATAGATTATGTTGATATTGTAAAATAAGGGTAGAAATCCGTTAAATATATATTCAACAAGAAATAAAATATAGGTGTTCATGCAAAACAGGATAATCTAT
>QKCP01000165.1 GCA_003246855.1 Ilyobacter polytropus | reverse complement strand
AAAAAACAGGGACATGAAAAGCAAATTAGTACTCAGAAAAAGAAGCTATTAGAAACAGTATTAATTAATTTAGTATTTGCAATAAAATAAAAAGCAGTTTATAATAGGGTGATATATTTTTAGGAGGTTTGCATTAGATGTTGCCAGTTACATATGAGGTTTTTAATAAGAACGGAAAAGCAAGAGTGGGGAAAATAAAGACCCCGCATGGAGAGATAGAAACGCCAGTATTTATGCCTGTAGGGACACAGGCCACGGTAAAGACAATGACGCCAGAAGAACTCCTTGAGATAGGATCCGAGGTAATTCTGGGGAATACATACCACCTTTACCTGAGACCAGGAGACGAGCTTGTGGCTGAATTTGGCGGGCTTCATAAGTTCATGAACTGGGACAAGCCGATACTTACAGACAGTGGAGGGTTCCAGGTTTTCAGCCTTGGACACATGAGGAAGATAAAAGAAGAGGGAGTCTACTTCAGTTCCCACATAGACGGATCTAAACACTTTATTTCGCCGGAGAAATCAATAGAGATACAAAACAACCTTGGGTCGGATATAGTGATGCTATTTGACGAGTGCCCGCCAGGTCAATCCCCTAGAGATTACCTTATCCCCTCTATAGAGAGGACCACAAGATGGGCCAAAAGATGTATAGAAGCACATAATAGACCGGACGAACAGGGGCTTTTTGCAATAGTTCAGGGTGGAATATACGAAGATTTGAGGGATAAAAGCTTTGAGGAGCTATATGAAATGGATGATCATTTTTCAGGGTATGCCATAGGAGGTCTTGCAGTTGGCGAAGAAACTGCAGACATGTACAGGATATTAGACCACATAGTGCCTAAACTCCCAGAAAATAAACCGAGATACCTTATGGGGGTTGGGGAGCCTCTTGACATGCTGGAGGCAGTTGGAAGCGGTATAGACATGATGGACTGCGTGCAACCAACCAGAATAGCAAGGCATGGTACTGTATTTACAAAATACGGGAGGCTTGTTGTAAAAAATGCAAAGTATGCCCACGACAAGAGACCTTTAGACGAGGGGTGCGACTGCTATGTGTGCAGGAATTATACCAGAGGGTATATAAGACATCTGTTTAAAGCCCAAGAAATATTGGGGTCTAGGCTAACAAGCTACCACAACCTGTATTTCCTAATAAAGATGATGGAGAACGCCAGAAAAGCCATAAAAGAGGAAAGATTTTATGAGTTTAAAGAGGAGTTCAAGAAAAATTATACCACCGGTAAAGAGAGTGAGTGGATAAAACCTCAAGGTTAGGCCCGTGCATGAAACCGGGTGACGGGGTTTGAAAAGGAGAAATTAATGAATGTAAAGCTGAGGATAATAGAGCTTTTGGAGGAATACGACAAAGGAAAGTATTCCAATATAATTTTAAACGATTACTTCAAAAAGAACAAGCTTAGCCAAGGAGAGAAGGGGTTCGTTACAGAGGTTTTTTACGGTGTAATAAGGAACCTTATATTCATAGATTATCAGATAGGAAAGAGAACCAAAAAAATAAAAAAAACCTGGATAAAGAACCTGTTGAGGCTATCTATATACCAGGGTTTTTTCATGGACAGCGACGAAAAAGGAGTTGTCTGGGAAGCCGCTGAGCTGTCAAAGAAAAAATACGGAATACAGGTCTCAAAGTTCATAAACGGGGTGCTCAGAAACTTCTTCAGGGACGAGGAGACCATTGCAGAGCTGGAAGGCAAGGGCAGATATGACATCATCTATTCATGTCCGGCGTGGTTTTATGAAAAGTTGAAAAAAGAATACCCAAAAAACTACCTAGAGGTTTTGAAGTCCTATAAGGCGACGCCTAAAATGAGTGTTAGGGTAAACGGCCTAAAGTACTCCGAGGATGAATTTAAAGCTTTTGCTAAAGAACTGGGGATAAATATACTGAAGCAGGTTGGCGAGGTCTTCTATATCGACAGCGGCTCCATACTGGATACCGAAGAGTTCAAGGAAGGTAAGCTTATAGTGCAGGACGGGTCTTCTTATCTGGCTGCAAAGTATCTGGGAGCCGAGCCAGGGGAGACAGTTTTGGATGCATGCAGTGCGCCAGGAAGCAAAACCGCAGTGCTTGCAAGCACTATGCGGAACAAGGGGAAGGTGTATGCCCTTGACATACATGAGCACAAGCTCAGGCTCATAGAAGAAAACATGCAGAAGCTAGGAATACATATAGTGGATACAAGACTCTTGGATGCCAGGGATGTTCACAACCTGAAAGTAGAGTTCGACAGGGTGCTTGTCGATGCCCCTTGCAGCGGATACGGAGTGCTCAGGAAAAAGCCAGAGGCGATATACAACAAAGATATGTCCAATGTGGAGGAGCTTGCCAGATTGCAGTACAGCATACTAGAGGCCTGTTCGGATAACCTTAAACCTGGAGGAGTACTAGTATACAGCACCTGTACCATATTCAGGGAGGAAAATACCGACAACGTGAAGAGGTTTTTAGAGGGGCACAGCGAGTTCAGCGTGATGGAAATAGAGAAACCGGGAAACGTTGAAGGACATTTTGACGAACTAGGCGGGCTAGTGATAGACTACAGAGAGCCATATCTAGACGGCTTTTATATCATAAAGATGAGGAAAAAACAGGCGGAGGAAATATGTTAGAGGAATTGAATCAGGCTAACGAGTATATAGTCTCTAAAATAGTGGAAAAAGACCAACTTATACTCAATATGGAGGAGTACGCAAGAGCGCATAACGTGCCTATAGTTACCAAAGAGGTGGCAAAATATCTGGAGTTCATGGCGGACATGAACAAATCCAAAAACATACTGGAGATAGGAACTGCTATAGGGTATTCCGGGATTATAACGGCAAGGGTAGCCAAAAAGTACGAGGGAAACCTAACCACCATAGAGATAGACGAGACTAGATACATTGAGGCGAAAGAAAACTTTGAAAAAGCCGGGCTGGACAACGTCCACCAGATACTTGGAGACGGCTTGGAGGAGATAAAAAAGCTTGAGTATGGTTACGACTTCATATTCATAGACGCGGCAAAGGGGAAATACAAAGAGTTTTTCGAAGATTCGTACAAGCTTCTGAGTGAAGGCGGGCTGATATTCATAGACAACATAATGTTTAGAGGTTACCTCTACAAGGAGTACCCAAAGAGGTTCAAGACCATAGTAAGGAAACTGGACGAATTCATAGACTACCTCTATGAAAACTACCCTAGCTTCACCTTACTTCCTTTCGGTGATGGTATTGGGCTTTTACGTAAGGAATCAAGTGGCGTAAAATAAACAGGCTGTAGACCTTTATTTTTAATAACTTTTTATAAAAATGTGGTATAAAAATAAAGGGGGGATAATATGATTATTTATGAAAAAATAAAAGAAAAATATTCACCTGAAGAGTTAAAAGAGCGTGTCGGGCGTTCTGCGTATTTTAGAATGCAGGACAATAAACCAGTTAAGTTGAATGCCTTATACTCTAAATTAGACCTAAAAGATATAAAATATTCTGAAGAAGATCTTATTAAAGATTACCCACAATATGAAAAATATATTGAGAAGAAAACTCTTCTTAATATAATAAAAAATGGGTATTCCGTAGAGTATCTTTCAAAAGAAAATGATATAAATGTACTTGTTGCACATGTATGGAAGGGATTTAACTACAATTCTCAAAAATATGATGGCAAAGAAGATGTGTTGAAGCTGCTTAAAATAGATTATGACATATCAAACTTTAAGTTAGAAATTTATAAAAGACATATAGAACTTTACGGAGATAAAGAAGAACTTGAAAAATTCAGAGAAAAGTTTTCTATAGATCGTCAGGTTCTATATGAAAAATATAAGGAAAAGTGGCATCTAGCTTTTGATGGACTTTTGGCCGAATACATAAAAATTAAATCCAGGAGTTAACTCCTGGATTTCAGGCTGTAGACAAAGAAATTTGTCTACAGCTCTTTTTTTTGCCTTAAATTTCTGATAAAATTTAACTGACTAGGAGGCGATTCAATTATGATGGGAGTTAAAAACACTGAAGAAAGAGAAATTTTAAAACGAGTTAGTTTA
>QKCP01000091.1 GCA_003246855.1 Ilyobacter polytropus | reverse complement strand
CTTTTTATTTTTATGACTTTAAATAAATTCAATATCTAGATGCGGGTAGCAACTTAAGTTAACTTAATAGTACTCAATGCTCCAGAGATAGTTTCTAGAGGCTCTCACCCTTCCACTGTCTTCATGTCGACTACCTACATCATTTAGCCTTAAAATAAAAAAGAGAGGGGTTCTCCCCTCTCTCATAATCTTTTCAAATATCTTATTTTTCAGATATAGAGTCTACCCCAGGAAGTATTTTCCCTTCTAGGTACTCTAGAGAAGCTCCTCCACCTGTAGAGATATGAGTAAATTTATCAGCAAATCCTAGTTGGATTGCAGCTGTAGCCGAGTCTCCTCCACCTATAATAGTTGTAGCTCCTTCTAGGTTAGCAATAGCCTCACAAACTCCTATAGTCCCCTTTGCGAAAGCAGCCATTTCAAATACTCCCATAGGTCCGTTCCATACTACAGTTTTAGCTCCCTCTAGCGTTTTAGAGAATAGCTCTATAGATGCAGCCCCGATATCTAATCCCATTTCGTCAGCAGCCATATTTTCTACTGTAACTGTTCTGTGTTCAGCGTCAGCAGCAAACTCTTTAGCAGCCACTGTATCTATAGGAAGTACTAGTTTATCGCCAGCTTTTTCCATTAACTCTTTAGCTAATTCTAGTTTATCCTCTTCGCATAAAGATTTCCCTATGCTAAGTCCTTTTGCTTTTAGGAATGTAAACATCATCCCTCCACCAACAATGATTTTGTCAGCTTTTGCAATTAGATTCTCTATTACAGCTATTTTGTCAGAAACTTTAGCTCCACCCAATATGGCAATTAGTGGTCTTTCCGGATTGTCAACAGCTCCACCTATGAATTTGATCTCTTTTTCCATTAAGAAACCTGCAGCCGATTCAGCGATGTTAGAGGCAATTCCCACGTTAGAAGCATGCGCTCTGTGGGCAGTTCCGAATGCATCGTTTACGAATACATCCCCTAAAGACGCCCAGTATTTTCCTAGTTCAGGGTCGTTTTTAGACTCTTTTTTACCATCGATGTCTTCGAATCTAGTGTTTTCGAACATCATGATTTCCCCATCTTTTAACTCAGCAACAGCTTTCTCTAACTCTTCCCCTCTTGTAGCAGGAACAAATTTAACCTCTTGCCCTAATACTTCAGCAAGTCTAACTGCAACTGCTGCTAATGACTTAGAAGCTTTATCTTCTTCAGTTTTTACCCTTCCTAAATGAGAAAAAGCTATTACTTTTCCACCGTTTTCTAATACATATTTTATAGTCGGTACCGCTGCAACGATCCTATTATCGTTTGTTATTTTCCCGTCCTTCATAGGAACGTTGAAGTCAACCCTCATTAATACCTTTTTACCTTTTACATTTAAATCTGTTACGACTTTTTTCGCCATCTGGCTCCCTCCTAATTTATGAAAATTTATAAAAAAAGCGGAAACCCAGGTTTCCGCTATTCTGTTTATATTTAATTAACTATTTTGCGATTTCAACAAAGTATTTTAATGTTCTTACTAATTGAGAAGTGTAAGACATTTCGTTGTCGTACCAAGAAACAGTTTTTACTAATTGTTTTCCGCCTACAGACATTACTTTAGTTTGTGTAGCGTCGAATAATGAACCATTTGATATACCTATGATATCGCTTGATACTAGTTCTTCTTCAGTGTATCCGAAAGATTCGTTTGCAGCAGCTTTCATAGCAGCGTTAACTTCTTCTACTGTAACTTCTTTTTCTAAAACAGTTACTAACTCAGTTAAAGATCCTGTAGGAACAGGTACTCTTTGAGCAGCTCCGTCTAATTTTCCATTTAACTCAGGGATAACTAATCCGATTGCTTTTGCAGCTCCTGTAGTGTTAGGAACGATGTTTGCAGCAGCAGCTCTAGCTCTTCTGAAGTCTCCTTTTGGATGTGGAGCGTCTAGTGTATTTTGGTCTCCAGTGTATCCGTGGATAGTTGTCATTAGTCCTTGAACTATTCCGAATTTGTCATTTAATGTTTTAGCCATTGGTGCTAAACAGTTAGTTGTACAAGAAGCTCCTGAGATAACTGTTTCTGTTCCGTCAAGTATGTCGTGGTTTACGTTGTATACTATAGTTTTAACGTCTCCTGTAGCTGGTGCAGATATAACTACTTTTTTAGCTCCTGCTTTGATGTGAGCTTCTGCTTTGTCTTTAGCAGTGAAGAAACCAGTACACTCAAGTACAACATCTACTCCTAATTCTCCCCAAGGTAAGTTTGCAGGGTCTCTGTCGCTGAAAGTTTTGATTTCTTTCCCGTTTACTACGAAAGCTCCCTCTTTAACTTCGATCTCACCATTGAATCTTCCTTGAGTTGTATCATATTTGAATAGGTGAGCAAGCATTTTTGCGTCTGTTAAGTCGTTGATAGCAACTACATCAAACTCTGCATTTTCCATCATTTTTCTTAACGCTAGTCTTCCGATTCTTCCAAATCCATTAATTGCAACTTTAACTGCCATTTAAGAATACCTCCTAGTTTTTTTATATATAAAATATATATCGCACAAAATATATTGCACAAAATAAACGTGTTCGGATTTCTGCAAATAAAAAATTTCACATTTTACACACCTAAACTATATCTCAAATTTTATTTTTTGTCAACAGTTTTTGAATGTATTTGCTCGAATTCAAGACTACTCAAAAAAAACTTTCATGTCTTCAGGTAGCTGAATTTCAACTGTTTGTTCCTTTTTGGTCCCTGGATTTTCAAAAATAAATTTATATGAATGAAGTAGCTGCCTATTAGCCCTTTCATCCCCGCCACCGTAGAGCTCGTCCCCTAATATCGGATGTCCTATCGATGCCAGGTGTATCCTTATCTGGTGGGTCCTTCCGGTAAATAGCTCCACTTCAAGAAGGGTAAGATTCTTTTCCATATCTCTTTTCAATACGCGGACATGAGTCTTGGCTTCCTGCCCTCCGTCTTCTACCGCCAAAACTTCTCTTCTCAAGCTCTCTCCAATTCTTCCTATAGGAGACTCTATAAAGAACTCGTCCTCTAGTACTATCCCCTTTACTATGGCCATATAATATTTTTTCGTATCCACCTTCTCCTGAAGGTAAGCTTGTGAAAAAGCATTTTTAGTTACCACTATAAGACCGCTGGTGTTCATATCTAGTCTATTGTAGAATCTAGGGACGCTCCTTTTGCCTGTATTCTTCTCAAAGTGGTGTACCACACCGTGGGCCAAAGTTTTATCAACTTTTTTAAGCGTTGGATGAGTCACCAAAAAAGGCTCCTTATCGATAATAAGCAGGTCATTGTCCTCGTAAACTATCTTTAAATCCATCTCTATCGGTTCTATATTGGTGCCTTTTTCAGTCTCGTATACTGTCAGCCTACTGAACTGTCTTAGTTTTTTAGTCGGCTTTACCTTTTTCTTGTCTAAAATTAACACCAGATTTCGGATACTCCTTCCGGAATAGCCTTCTACATCTTTTAAATACTGGGCAACGGTGTACCCTTTATACTCCTTAGGTATTATAAATTTCCTCATATTCACCCTTTTTGAAACTTTGTTAATAACGTATAAATTTTAACAAATTGATTTTTTTTTGTCAAATCTAAACTCACAGAGGGAAAAATCTTAAATAAAATTAATTTTTATATAATTTTAAGGTAATTTAAAATTATATTATTCACCCAAATAAGCTATTACCTCTATCTCTATTTTCACATCTTTTGGAAGCCTAGCAACCTCTACGCAAGCCCTCGCAGGTTTCGACTTAGCGAAATATTTCTCGTACACTTCGTTTATCTTCCCGAAATCATCCATATCTTTTATAAATACTGAAGCCTTAACTACATCATCGAATGAGCAGCCAGCCTCTTCTAATATTGCTCCGACATTTTCCAATGCTTGCTTTGTCTGCTCCTGAACATCTTCTGAAATCAATGTCATGGTTTCCGGAATATAAGGAATCTGTCCTGATACAAAAAGAAAGTCTCCAGCTATAACAGCTTGAGAATATGGCCCTAAAGCTGCTGGAGCTTTTTTAGTTTCTATTGTCTTTTTCATCTATAGTTACCTCCAGTTTAAAAATAATTTTTATTGTACCATCGTATCACAAATAAATATATTTTTTATTAAAATAAAA
>QKCP01000110.1 GCA_003246855.1 Ilyobacter polytropus | reverse complement strand
ATCGTAATTTTAATTTAAAAACCATAAAATTTCTAATTTTAGAGAGCCCGTTCTCTTAGGCTCTCCTAAGGAGAATATTTTAACAAGAATTTACTTTTTTAATATTTTTTTAAATAATTTCTTGCTTTTTTAAAAAAATATACTATAATTGTAATGAAAGTTTGCGGGATATTTTTAACCATTTTAGTCTCAAATGTAGTAAAAAAATGCTCGTTATCGTTTAGTTTTAGATTTCTTGTAAAATACCTTTACGGGAAATACATGTTTCACAATCGGTTTCAAAAATTTTTTATAAAAAATTACAACTGGTTGCAGAAGAAGTCTTTCCATTTTCTATTTTAATCAAAGTAGCGCTCAATTTACTAGCTTAAAAATACCTTCCAGGGAATACTAGAATAAACAGTTATGTTTCTTTACGTTTCTTATCCTAAAAAATAAGAAATGTTAGTATAATATAGTGCTCAAAGCACTAAAAAGGAGGAGTTAGAGTTGAAAAGAAATATTTGGCTGATTTTCATTATGACGGTTTTATTGGCATTCGTAGGGTGTGGGAAGAAGGAAGGGAAAGCTGACAAAGTAAAAATTGGGGTTGCTATTTCAAACTTCGACGACCAGTTCTTGATATCTATGGTTGATAAAATGAAGGCTTTCGCTGAAGAAAATTACGGAGACGAGATGGAAATCACTTTCGTTGACGCTAAAGATGACCCCGCTAAACAGCTTGGGCAAGTCGAAAACTTTGTAACTCAAGGTATGGACAAAATAATCGTGGTCCCTGTGGATTCAGATTCTAGTGACACTATGTCAAAACTGGCTGTTGACAATGGTATCGACATAATCTACTGCAACAGACCACCTAAATCAGTTTTTGACGGCGTTTACGCAGTTGTATCACCTCAAAAAGAAGCAGGTATAATGCAAATGGAATACCTAGCTGAAAAAGCTGGACATAAAGGAAATGTTGTTGTACTAATGGGTGAGCTTGGACAAGATGCTCAAATAAAAAGAACCGAAGGATTTGAAGAAGTGGTTGCAAAATACCCTGATATGAAAATCATAAAAGAGCAAACTGGTAAATGGAGCAGAGCTCTTGGAATGCAAGTTATGGAAAACTGGCTAAACTCTGGTGACAAAATCGACATCGTAGCATCTAACAACGACGAGATGGCTATAGGTGCAATAAGTGCTATAGAATCTGCTGGAAAACTTGACAGCATAATAATTGGCGGAGTTGACGGTACAGCAGATGGTATAGATATGATCTCCAAAGGAAAACTTGATGTTTCGATATTCCAAGATGGTCAAGGTCAAGGAGCCGGGGCTGTAGAAGTTGCTTACAAATTATGGAAAGGGGAACCTGTAGAGCAAGTTACTCAAGTTCCGTTCAAACTTATAACCCCAGAAAATTATAAAGAGTTCATGAAGTAAACTAAAACTTACAGCTGGCCTGATGGCCAGCTATTTCTATCATAAATCATGTAAGCACTCAATTAAAAACGTAATTATTTTAATAATATAACATCAAATACTAAAAGACTCTCAGAATATTCTGAGAGTCTTTTAGTATTATTCATTCTGTAGCCCTTATAAATTAAATTTAGAATTCAATCAAAGATTTGATAAAACCTTCGCCTCTTGCAACAGATTCCTCCATAGCCTTTTCTATATCTTCGAATTTATACCTATGTGTAATAAGTTTTTTTTGACTTACTTTACCACTCGCCATCAACAAATCTGCACCTTCGTATGATCTGAGAGGTCTTTCGTTAGCTGTTATCGGTGGAGAAACATTTAATATTTTTGTTCCCTTATAGTGCCAAGTGCTAGTGTCGACAGTCCTTGGGTCATGATGCCATGCATAGAGTCCGATACTTCCACCATTTTTATGCAGCTTTGTACACCACTCAAGTGCGGATTTTGCACCAGAAGCTTCATAAGCAATGTCAAAATAGTCCTTTAACTCTTCTAGACGAGCATTAGCTCCTGCGTCTGTTATATTTATAACTTCAGTAGCACCGTATTCTTTTGCTAACTCTAGATTTTCTGTTTTAGCATCTACCACAACAAGCGAGTGAAGTGGAGCATGTCCAAGTAATTGTATAAGGAGTAATCCCATATACCCTGCACCAAAAACTATAACTTTGTCCCCTGGATAGATGTCAGTATAGGCATAAGCATTAACCGCACACGAAAGAGGTTCAACTAAATGATTTTCAGAATTTGACGAATCACATGAAAGCTTTATCCCTTGAGTGGCGTCTATATTAGAATATTCACTCCACTGGTTACACGATACATAATCCCCTTCTTTTACCCAGGTCACATCTTTCCCTACTTTTGTTACAATACCTACCCCCTCGTGACCAGGTATATCATTTCTATCAAATTCTCCACTGATATATTTCCAAACCTCAAACATGCATATACCGTTTACTATGGATTTTACCTGAATTTGGTTTGAACCTGGATCTGGCAAGTCAATTTCTCTTATTTCTAATTTTTTTATATCCGTAAAGAATACTGCCCTTGTTTTCATAAAGTCCCCACCTTTTTCTAACATGCTTAATACAGTCCATTTAAGAAAGCTTAATTTTTTCATTTAACAGCTACTTTAAAATATCATATTTTTAAACAGTAATTATTCGTCCCCAACTATTTTTTCTAAATATTTGGTAAGCAGCAATGCATCCTCTTTAGTTACCTCTGCTTTTGCCTCTCCACGGATAGCCTTTGCCAATTGAGTATAATACATCAAGTAGTTACCCTTTATTACACGTTTTTTCTCCATAGTACCGTCAGGCTTGTGGTAATCATACAGTGAATTGTCTCCATAGTCTGGATCCGATGGCTTCATCCCTTGAAGTAGTTGCGGCTCCTGTTCCCCCATTTCGTGGAACTGGTAAACTCCCTTATCTGTGTGTATGGTATACCTAGGTTCAGGAAATATAGATGCACAGCTTGATTTTATTCTTGCCACAAAATCTCCATAGTCAAAGAGAACCTCAAACCAGTCTATTACTTTAGATCCCTTTCTAACTTTTTTTGTTATAGAGTAGAGGTCTTCCGGTTCACCGAATAACTGAAGTGCCTGGTCAATAAAGTGAGCTCCTAAATCAAAGGCAAAGTTCACACCTTTATGCCCCTCCTCACGCCATTTTTCATCTTTTACAGGATAATCAAAATCCCACGTCATACTTAATTCGTATATTTTATCCAAAGCACCCTGCTCTTTAAGCTCTGATATAGTTAAAAAGTCCCCGTCATAACGTCTATTCTGATAAGCCGCAATGAACAAGCCCTTTTCGTCTGCGATTCTATTTAATTCAAGAGCCTCTTCATAGCTTGAAACGTAAGGTTTTTCAACTAAAACATTTTTATTTTTTTCCAACGCCATCTTAGCCTGCTCAAAATGCAGATGTGTAGGCGTAGTTATAACCACTAATTCAATTTCATCATCATTTAAAAGTTCTTGATAATCTCTTACAAGATTAATATAAGGATAATCTTGTAGGGCCTTGTCACCCTTACGTTGGACTATACTTTTAAGTTTGAAATCCTCATGAGCATGAATAAACGGACAATGAAAAACAGTTCCTGAAAAGCCGTAACCTAGCACTCCTGTTACAATTGGTTTCATTATTTCCCTCCTTATATTTAATATATATCCGTATTTATAAAAAACAATATATAATTTTTCTATTTCTTACTTTCAAAATAAAACTAAACAGTTATGTACTAGAGAATAAAATGTCTATTTAAAGCTAAGTATAGATCAAGAACCATACATCGTTAACGTTAACATAAAAACATAAAAAATTTTATAACTCGTCAATCAATTAATAAAAGTATACCTTAGTATTTTGTTTTTTTCAATTTTTTGCTCACTATTTCAAATAAAAAAGATCTATAATGGTGCAAACACTCTGTTTTGCGGACAATCATTTCTCTGTGAAAAAATGATTTTATCCTGCTCCCATTGCAAGTATTACAGTTGCGGCTCCGCTTACTACGTCTCCTCCTGCATACACATCCTCTTTTGTGGTCTCCATAGTCTCTTCGTTTACCACTATCCCACCCCATTTGTGGGTATCCATATCTGAGGTTGTCTGCTTTATCAGCGGGTTAGGGGTCTGGCCTATAGACATGATAACAGTGTCAACGTCTATCAGGAATTCGCTTCCTTCTTTCACAACCGGCCTTCTTCTACCTGAAGCATCAGGCTCACCTAGCTCCATCTCAACGCATTTCAAGCTGTCCACCCAGCCTTCTTTCCCAACTATCTCAACAGGGTTTGTAAGAAGTTTGAACTGTATTCCTTCTTCTTTTGCGTGGTGCACCTCTTCCAGCCTTGCAGGAAGCTCGCTTTCACTTCTCCTGTATACAATGTACACATTCTCGGCTCCAAGTCTGAGCGCCGTCCTAGCAGCATCCATTGCAACGTTTCCGCCGCCAACAACTGCAACGTTTTTCCCTACAGATACAGGTGTAACTGCATTTTCCTTATACGCCTTCATCAGGTTTACCCTTGTGAGGAATTCGTTTGCCGAGTATACCCCGTTTAGGTTTTCACCAGGTATCTCCATGAACTTAGGCAGCCCCGCGCCGCTTCCTATGAATATAGCGTCGAACTCTTCCTTTAGCTCGTCTACAGTTATTGACTTACCTACTATTACGTTGGTCTTCAGTTCCACACCGAGTTTCTTTATCTTTTCTATCTCGAACTGAACTATGTCTTTAGGAAGACGGAATTCAGGTATACCGTAAGTAAGTACCCCCCCGGATTTGTGAAGGGCTTCAAATATGGTTACTTCATAACCCAATTTTGCAAGCTCTCCAGCACAGCTTAGCCCTGCAGGTCCGCTCCCTATAACAGCCACTTTTTTGCCGTTTTTCTCTATCTTTACCTCTTTTTCTGTTTTGTTCTCCCTCATATAGTCGGCTACAAATCTCTCAAGCCTTCCTATGGCAACAGCCTCACCTTTAAGGGCCCTTACGCATACACTTTCGCACTGGCTCTCCTGAGGACAGACCCTACCGCATATCGCAGGAAGGTTGTTGGAATCCATTATCACATCATACGCCTTTTCGAAGTTCCCCTCTGCAACCTCTTTTATGAACTCAGGTATGTTGACCCCAACAGGGCATTTAACCACACATTTAGGATTTTTACACTGTAGGCATCTTTTAGCCTCTTCCATAGCCTGTTCTTTTGTATACCCCGTGGCCACTTCTTTGAAGTTTTTTCCTCTTTCCTTAGGGTCCCTCTCAGGCATCTTTACTTTTTCAGTACTCATATTAAATTTGCTCATTATTCTCCCCCTAAAAACCACTTTCTTAATTATTAACTAAAATTACTGTCTATAATTTATCCCTTTATTTTTTTAGCTGTTGGTCCAGTCTGCAGATATGCTCTTCCTCTTTCTTCTTGTACATCCCCTGTCTAGCTATCAGCTCGTCGAAATCCACCAGGAACCCGTCAAAGTCAGGTCCGTCAACACAGGCGAACTTGGTCTCGTCACCGTAAGTGAGCCTGCACCCCCCACACATACCGGTACCATCTATCATTATAGGGTTCAGAGAAACCGATGTACTTATATTGTGCTCCTTTGTTATATCCACAACGGCCTTCATCATTCTAAGCGGCCCGATAGAGATAACCTCGTCTATCTTGTCATCTTGAGCTATGAGTTCCTTCAGCATATCAGTAACGAAACCTTTTCTCCCTAAA
>QKCP01000018.1 GCA_003246855.1 Ilyobacter polytropus | reverse complement strand
CCGCTCCTAGAGAGTATTCCGCAGTCTATACTCTGTTTTTCATCGGAGAAGTTCATAACCACAAGGGTTTTATTTTCCTCCCTCTCCCTCAGAAAACTGAACACATGCATGTTGTCAACTCCCATCATCTGGTAGTCATTTTCGTTGTGGAATTCAGGCATAGTCTTCCTAACGTCTATCATCCTCTTTATAGATGTGAACACATCTTTTTCTATAGTCCCTTCTTCGTTTCTTTTTTCAGCCTTTTCCCAATCCATTACAGGTCTGTTTAGCCATCTGTTGTCGCCTTTCTTATCCTCTTCATCCATGTAGCTGTAGTCATTTAGGGTTGCTATTTCGTCACCGTAGTATATTAGAGGTATTCCACCAAAAGACATTATAGCGCTGTGCATTAACTTTATCTTTTTTAAGGATTTTTCTTTTTCGTGGTGGTTGTCCCATTTAAGGGCCTTCTCAAGTCCCGTAAGGGCAGCTAGCGAACCAGTTATCCTGGCATCTCCTGTTTTCGGGTTGTACATGAACTTCTCTCCATTAGCATGGCTCCCCATGTGTCCCTCAGTGAAATACTTTATCAAAAACTCCCTGTGCATTCTAGGGTCGTATCCTACCTGGAAAGCGTCGTGGTCCGAAAAACCTAAACCTATATCGTCATGACACCTTATATAGTTTATCCAGGTTGTCCCCTTTGGAAGCCTTGGCATATTTTCAAGTCCTTTGACCATGAGTTTTGTATTTTTGGTGGCTATCGCATCCCAGAGAAATACCATGAACGAAGCGTTGTATGCTATTTCGCACTCCTTGCCTGCTGCCTCACCCTCGCCGAGGTATTTCACTATCTCTATAGGCTGTACTATCGCCTCCGCCTTAAAAACTGCTCCAGGTGCTACGATTTTACCGCAAGCCTTGAAAAGCTGGAGTATAATATGCGCCTCCGCTTCATTTTGGCTATCGGTGCCTATCCTTTTCCAAAGAAAAGCAACAGCGTCAAGTCTAAGTATATCCACTCCCTGATTAGCCAAATTTAACATTATTTTACACATTTCTATGAATACTTCAGGGTTTCTGTAGTTTAAGTCCCACTGATATCTATTAAATACCGTAAATATCCATTTGCCTATCTCTTCCCTATACGTGAAGTTTCCTGGTGCCATCTCCGGGAATATCTCCGGCAAAGTCTCCTCAAATTTGTCAGGTATGCTCCTGTCGCTGTACATGTAATAATAGTTTTGATATTTTTCGTCACCTGAGAGGGCTTTTTCAGCCCACTCATGCTCATCTGCTGTATGATTTAGCACAAGATCTAGTTCCAATAGCATATTATTTTTTCTGAATTCAGAAGCTATATCCCTTATATCCTTCATCGAACCAAATCTTCTATCCACACTTTTATAGTCGCTTACTGCATAGCCACCGTCATTTTCCCCTTTCGGGCTTTTAAGCAGGGGCATTAAGTGCACATAATTTACCCCGAGCTCTTTTAAATAATCTATCTTACCCTTAAATCCTTTTAAGTTTTTGGCGTACCTGTCCACATACAGCATAGTCCCAACCCATTCCTGGCTCATATACCATCCCGGGTTAGTTTCCCTTTCTACATCGAGTTTTTTTAGTTCTTCCGGTCTGTCAGTATAAAGCTTCATAAGCGCTTTCACAAGCATTTTCAGCTGATTTTGAAAGTCCACTCTATCACCATACAGCCTCTGGAACTTCTTGAATATATCCTCAAAATGCAGCCCCAGCCTTGCATAAAACAAATTAAAATTTAAATTTTTCTTAGCCTTTGACTGTAGCTCAAGTATCAATTCATTTAATAATTTTTGAGTGTTTTGTGAACTCATTTTCCCCCCCTATTAAATAACTTTTTCCCACCAATCACACCCAGTTTTAGGATTATCATAAGGTGTTCAACTAGTTTTTTAGCTATTTTCAAATCAATAAAATCACTTTAAAATATTCTTTATTCAAACTATATATAGTGCTCTACAGCATTAGGTTAACCGCATAACCTGATGCTTAAAAAATTTATCCATATAATATATATCCGATTTGAAAATAATATTTAACACGCTACTCTTCAATATTTAAAACAAGTTAAACGCTTAATAACATATCTATAAAATACTTCATTTTTACAATTTTGTCAAACTATTTTAGTTTTTTTGCCGGTATTTTTCTGTTTCCACTGAGATGTTTTTTTAACCGCATCTTAAATATGCTCTGAGAACTAAAAAATGCAGGTACCAGTGTACCTGCATTTTTTAGCTATTTTAGCTTTATAGAGGAATTGAAGCTGCTTATCTCTATATCCAGTTTATCCTCTTTTATTAGCCACCCGATTGCCAAAAGAAGATCTGTTTTTGTAATAGCTGTCTCCTCCATCAAACTTTTAAATGTGTGTTCCTTCTCGCAAAGAGCATGCCAGATTCTCCCTGCATTTTTTCCAATAGTTTCTGTAGTGTACCTCATAACTCTCCCCCCATTTTTAAATTATAATATATTTTTAACTAAAATTTAGAAAGTTAGCTGTTTTAATCTGAGTCGCTTAAGTAAATTTTTTCCACCTCTAATTGCTATGAATGTGATTGCCATAACAAATATTATCGTTGCTCCGGAAGGTAGTTCCATCCAATAGGAAACTAAAAGTCCCAGCATACATGAAAAAAATGATATAAGCACTGACATAATCATTATACCTCTAAAATTTTGAGAAAACAAGCCCGCTATTGCCTGGGGTATTGTAAAAAGCGATATTACTAACATTACTCCAACAACCCTCAGGTTTATAACAATTGTCAGAGCTATTAGAATAATTAGGCCAAACTTTATCTGCTTTACAGGAAGTAGTTTTGTCTTGGCGTACTCTTCGTCGAAGCTTATATATAAAATTTCTTTAAAAAAAATACCAAAATAAAATAGTATCGCTGCTACCAGCACCCGCATTATATTTATGTCTACACCGGAAACCGTCAATATACTCCCGAACAAGTAGGCGTTTAGATCAGGTACATAGCCGGGTGTCAAAAATATAAAGATTATCCCTATTGCCATTCCAAGAGACCATATAATTCCTATTATAGAATCCTCTCTTACTTCCTTTTTCTGTGACAGATACTCAACGGCAAGTGCAGCTATAACAGCGAACACAGAAGCCCCTAATACAGGATTTATCCCAAGATAATACCCTATGCCTATCCCTCCAAAAGATGCGTGGGTTATCCCTCCGCTTATAAAGGTCATTCTTTTGGATGCAACATACGTGCCTATTATACCACATGAAATACTTGTTAGTACAGAGGCCAACATGGCGTTTATAAAAAATCTATATGAAAACAACTCAATCATCTCATTCATCTTTGTCCCCCTCGTGCTGCTCCAGATGCCTTACAGGGATATCGTGGCTAACCATGTCTACTGGATAGTTATATGTTTTTAGCACGTCATCAGTTATCCTATTTGAATCGTGGTAATAAAGGTATCTGTTCACGCAAGCTATGCTTTTTATATAGTGTGGTATCATACCAAGATCGTGGGTAACCAGTATTATCGCCATATCCCTATTTAACTCCTTTAACGTAGTGTAAAAACTTTTTTCAAAATTTTTATCCACAAATGTATTAGGCTCATCGAGAAGCAGCAGCTTAGGTGAAGACGCCAGTGCACGGCACAAAAAAACCTTTTGCGTTTCCCCTCCGCTTAGATTCCCTATATTTTTTTTCTTAAGGTGCTGTATGTTGAATTTTTCCAACAAATTATCTACTTTCTTTTTATCGTTTTTATTGAATCTTCTGAACATGTTGCCGCCGGAAACCATCCCGGACAGTACCACGTCGAAAACTGAAATTGGGAATTTCCTGTCTATCTCCTTTATTTGAGGGAGATACCCGATTTTCCCTTTTATGCCCTCATGATACTCTATATTTCCTAAAACCGGCTCAACTATTCCCACAATAGATTTAAGCAGCGTGCTCTTCCCCCCGCCGTTTGGACCTATTATAGCCAAAAAATCGTGTTCTTTTATCACCAAGTTTACGTTTTTCAAAACTATTATGTCATCATATGTAACCGTTAAATTCTTGATTTCCACATATTTTTTCACATATACCACCTTGTTTTCAACATGTTTTAGTGAACTACACTACGTATACTACCAGCGCTACTGATATTTTCCTCTTTTTTGACGTGTGCATCGGACTTTTTTTGCCCTGAATTTAAAATTTCAGATTAGAATACTTTTATCAAATCGGATATCCTTTAAAAATTTTAACTATGTAGTGTTTTTAAATAAATAATTGAATTCTAATATAAAAAAGGCTATACTAAATTAGTTAAGGAGGGGATTTTTTATGTTTACTTTTTTTAAATACCTATGGAAAGCTTTGCTTTTCGTGCTAAAGGAAATAGTTAGATTTTTTATATTCATAGTACTTCTGCTGGCTCTAGTATTCATTATTTTAAATAATACCAAGGAGGTTCAGGGCAAGAAAACTACTCTAGATAAGCACTCCTACCTTGAGTTGAGCTTCGAAAGCGAACTGCGTGAAAGCAGCGAGATAAACCCCTTTTCGTTTAAAATGGGAAACATCAACTTTTATCGTGTGTTAAGTTTAATTGAAAATACTAAAAGTGATTCAAAGATAGACGGTATAATAATTGACCTCGACAAAATGAACATTTCCAGAAATCATATGGAAGAAATTTCAAAAGCTCTGGAGGATTTTAAAAAATCTGGAAAATCAGTTTATGCTTTCGGTAGCAGTATAGACAACTCCAATTATTTTATCGGCTCAATGGCTGACAAAATTATAATGCCTCCGTCCCATTCCACTAACCTCGGGCTGAGCGGCTACTACAGGGAGTTCCCTTACTTCAAAAGACTAGGTGACAAGCTAGGTATAAAGTATAATGTGGTGCATATAGGAGAATACAAAACTTACGGCGAAAACTATACCAGGGATACCATGTCAGACGAATTCCGTTCTGATGTATCGAGGATATATGACAAGCTTTTCGGTGAGTTTATAAGCCAGGTATCTAAAAACAGAAACTTCGATGGTAACCTGTTTCAAGCTAGTGTCCTCGATGGCGGCCTGGTATCTAAGGACTCCTTTGATGGTCTGAAAAACAATTTGGTGGACGAACTACTGTACCGCGATGAATTCTTAGAGAAGTACGGCATAAACAATACAGTGGACTTAGAGGATTACAGCAAGTACATATCTTCGCTGCAATCCACCAAGTCAAAAAATAAAATAGCCATAGTCTACGCTGAAGGTCCGATATATTTTAATGGGATAAGCAGCCCAAAAGAAGGGGCTGTTAGAAAAGATGAGATCATTCGGCAGCTAGAGGAAGCCGAAAATAACAATGATGTAAAAGCAGTTGTACTTAGGGTAAATTCTCCAGGGGGGTCAGCACTTGCTTCCGAACTCATAAATCACAAGATAAGAACTTATAAAAAACCAATATATGTATCCCTTGGCGGGGTAGCAGCGTCCGGCGGTTACTATATCGCAAGTGCAGGTCAAAAAATCTTTGCTGACAACTCCACCATAACCGGCTCTATAGGTGTGGTATCCCTTATCCCAAGCTTCGAGGGGCTTATAGACAAAGCATACATCAACTTAGAAAAGGTTGAAAAAGGTAAGCACAGCGGCTTATACTCCATAAGCAAGGAGTTGACTGATGAAGAAGCCGGCCTTCTAAGGGACAACAGCCTGAAGATCTATGATGAGTTTAAGACAAGGGTGAGCGAAGGCAGAAAGCTGCCTTTAAACAAAGTGGAAGAGATAGCTCAAGGAAAAATCTGGTTGGGTGAAGAGGCTCTGTCAATATCTCTTGTAGATGGAATAGCCTCTTTAAAAGAGGTTATAAACATAGTGGCAACTGAGCTAAAACTTGAGTCTTTCTCTGTTATAGAGATGAAAAAAGAAATACAGCTCAAGGACTTCTTCGAAAAGGGTTACGTGATTTTCAACAGTTTTTTCAACTTTGAAAAAAGTCTCTACAATTTTCTAGACAAAAATGAAATCTTTAAAAGGCCAGTGACACTTTTCCCATATACTATTTGTATTTAATAGAAAAATAAACTATACTTATCTTAAGAATCCTTTTTTATGGAGGGGTACACATGCTAAAATTAGAGGAAGCTTGGGATTATGACGACTATATAGGTTCAGCACTACACGAACACTACAAAACAGCTCAATATGAGATGTTTGAGAAACTTTTACTCACAAAAGAAGTTGAGGATGAGCTGGCAAAAATAGACACACTCACAAAC
The DNA here is from genome assembly GCA_003246855.1 of Ilyobacter polytropus. Taxonomy (GTDB): domain Bacteria; phylum Fusobacteriota; class Fusobacteriia; order Fusobacteriales; family Fusobacteriaceae; genus Ilyobacter_A; species Ilyobacter_A polytropus_A. The sequence goes on along the minus strand of QKCP01000018.1, from coordinate 9,490 downwards.
ATATTCGTTTTCGGTGAAATAAGCTCTCCAGAATGCAGGGTGGTTATACCCATTCTAGAAAAAATGAGGAGGGCGAACAAAAATATAAACCTCTATATTTTCCCTAGAAAGGGCAATGAAAAATTCCTTTCATTAAATACAGAGGGCGGAAAAATTCCTAGTGTGATGGTAGAAGACGTCGGAAATGAAGACGTGTTAAACGAGGGGTTGGTGCTCATATTTGAAGAGTTCCCCGAAATGCTTAAGATGGAACTTTCCGGTAAAAGTAGCGATGAAAAACAAGAACTGATAAGTTCCTTTAGAAATGGGGCGCTTAACGAAAAAGTGCAAAAGGAGTTAGTGGATAAAGTCCTGAAAATAATTAAAAAGAGGTAGTCACTACCTCTTTTTTTATTGCTGTTTAAAATAAAACCTTTGAAAAAAGGAAATCTAAATTTTCCTAGAAAACTAATAAAAAACAGTTGGAGGGGGCACTCATGGTTTTCTACACATTTTTGATATTGGGAATAATATTGATCGGTCTTGAGATAATGACACCAGGTACATTCATATTCTTCAACATAGGTATAGCCTCTATAATAGTAGCGTTCTTGTCATATTTTTCACAGAACCTGCCTTTCCTGATAATAAGCCTGGTTGGAATTTCTTTTGCACTTTACTTTTTTATGAAAAAATTTAGCCTGTTCAAGGTAGAAAATTTTAAAACTAATGTAGAAAACTACATTGGCAAGGAGGCTGTAGTGCTGAAAATTTTAGGAGATGGGAAGTATCGAGTCAAAGTCTTCTCTGAAGAGTGGAATGCTATATCCGACGAAAACTTAAGCGTAGGTGATAAGGTCACTATATTAAAAATAGAAGGTACCAATTTAAAGGTTTCGAAAGAGGTGAAGTAAATGAAAATAGATTTTAATGTGTTTAAAGGCAAACCGATTTTAGGAGTTACTTTGGATAAGGATGGGGCAAATTTCGCCATATTTTCAAGGAATGGAAAAAAAGTGATACTAGAGCTATATGAGAATCACATCGACATAAAGCCGGCGTGGGTTCATCTGTTAGACCCCAAGGAAAACAAAACTGGAGATGTTTGGCATGTGTATGTATCCGGCGTAAAACCAAATACTCTCTACGGATGGAGAATAGATGGCCCGTACGAGCCCGACGAAGGGCACAGGTTTGACATAACAAAACTACTGATAGACCCTTATGCAAAGGCCGTATCAGGGACCTACGACTTCAGCAAAAGTTGCCTTTACACCCATAAACTTAAAGAGCTAGAAAAACTTTCTGATAAGGATTTCACTTCGGTCTGCAAATCAATTATAATAGATGATTCTTCTTATGACTGGGAGGATGACACTCATCCTAGAATCCCACTAAGGGACACCGTAATATATGAGATGCACGTTGGTCTTTTCACAATGAACAAAAATTCCAAGGTACAACACAGGGGAACTTACAAGGGTGTTCTTGAGAAGGTCGCCCATCTAAAAGAGCTTGGCGTGACAGCAGTAGAGCTTCTTCCTATATTTGAGTTCAACAAAAATTCCATTATAAATACCAACCCGAGATCAGGTGAGCTACTTAAAGATGTGTGGGGATACAACCCCATAGCCTTTTTTGCCCCTACCTCCAACTACTCGTGCGGTGTAAATATAGGGGATCAGGTTTTCGAGTTCAAGGACTTCGTAAAAGAGCTGCATAAAGAGGGAATAGAGGTTATATTAGACGTGGTATATAACCATACCGGTGAGGGAAACCAGGATGGACCTACTCTTTCATTCAAAGGTTTTGATAACTCTGTATACTATTTTCTGGAAAAAAATAAAATGCATTACTGCAACTACTCTGGCACTGGGAATACGCTAAACTGCAGCCATACAGTAGTTAAAGAACTTATAATAGACAGTCTCCGTTATTGGGTCACAGAGATGCACGTGGACGGGTTTAGGTTTGATCTCGCAGCCATACTTGGAAGGGATTCCAAGGGTAACTGGATAGGTGATCTGTCTCTTTTAAAAGATATCGCTGATGACCCTATACTTTCTGGAAGCAAACTTATAGCCGAAGGATGGGATGCTGCAGGTGGATACTACGTCGGGGAATTTCCCGTAGGTTGGGCCGAGTGGAACGGAAAATTCCGGGATACAGTTAGAAAATTTGTGAAGGGAGACCCGGGACAAGTACAAGACCTCGCAACCAGGATAGTCGGCAGCCCGGACCTCTTTAGAAAGTTTGGCAGAAAGCCATACCATAGTATAAACTTCATAACTGCGCATGACGGGTTTACAATGTGGGACCTTGTTTCCTATAACAGAAAACATAACTACGTAAACGGCGAGGAAAACAGGGACGGCGCCAATGATAACCACTCCTGGAATCATGGGACAGAGGGTGAAACCCGCGATCGTAAAATAACCGATTTGAGAAAAAGGCAGATGAAAAATTTTATAACAATAATGATGCTTTCTCAGGGAGTCCCTATGCTTCTAATGGGTGATGAGATGGCTAAGACCCAGCGTGGGAATAACAATGCCTACTGTCAGGACAATGAGTCAAACTGGCTGGATTGGTCTAGAATGCAGGAGTTCAAAGAAATATTTACCTTTACCAAAAATATGATAGGCTTTAGGCACAAACACCACTCATTGAAAAGAAACCATTTCTTCTTGGATAAGGATTTAAGCGGTGACGGCATCCCTGACATCACATGGCACGGGATAGAGGCCTATAAACCGGATTGGGATTCAGACTCTAGGAGTGTCGCCTTTATGATAAGCGGTGAGGATTTTGTGGACAAAGATACACCTAAAGATAATGATATCTACGTAGCCTTAAACTCTTATTGGGAACCTCTTTGGTTCGAACTCCCTAAGCTGCCAAACAAGAAATGGTATAGAGTTCTTGACACATACAGGGATAAGGGAGACCCCGAGTTTAAAGAGATGGAGGTAAAATCAAGCAAGTATCTGGTCATGGATAGGAGCTCGGTAATACTAATTTCTAAGTAATATTTCTGGCGATACCAATAAATCTCCATCTCCTATGTCTTATAGTTTACTACAAATAATTTTCATTAATTTTGCCATATATTAAAAAATTATTAAAAAAAGTTTTAATCTAATGTAATACTATATAAGTAGAGATAGCTTACTTGACTCTACACCTAAGCCATTTCAAATCAATCTGCTTAACCTAAAAAGGGGGAAGGCTCAATGGATATTATGAGTAGAAGAGAAGTTGATGATATCATGGATTCTCTGAAAAAAGAACAGGAAAAAACAAAAGAGGACAAAGAAAAAGATAAAAAAGCACCTGAAAAAGAGAAGAAAGAAAAGTAGCATATTTTTCAAGCTTAATCATACTAAAAATATACTAATTAATATAAAAAGGAGCTCTAAATTTAGAGCTCCTTTTTATATTAAAAACTAAATAATGATTTTTGGTTTGTATCGCTCAAGCCTTCTACAGCATTTACCTCTTTCAGCTTTTCAACTATGGTCTGAGAGGTCTTGGTTCTTCTTTTAAGGTCTTCATAAGAAAGAAATTTCCCTATCTCCCTTTCAGTCATTATATTCTCTACAACTGCTCCTCCCAGGCCATTAAGGGCTATTAGCGGAACCCTTATTTTGCCATCTTCTATGACAAACTTAAACCCGTCGGACTTATATATGTCTATCCCCAAGAACTCAAATCCCCTGGCATTCATCTCTATTATTATCTCGCTAAGTGCCAGTTGTGTCTTCTGCCTCACGTCAAGCCTCATCTCATTTTTTAGCTCCTCCATCTTGGCCTTGACACTTTCTAGGCTAAGCATGAAATCAGAGTCAAAATCCTCGGCCTTTCTGCTCAGATAGGCGGCGTAAAAGGCTAGCGGATAGTGTACCTTGAAGTATGCTATCCTCATTGCCATCATCACGTATGCTACGGCATGTCCCTTCGGGAACATGTATTTTATTCGCCTGCACGATTCTATATACCAATCCGGAACTTTATGCTCCTTCATGAGCTCAGAGTAGTCCGACCATTGATCAGGGTTTTTAGAAGGCATCCCCTTTCTGACAAACTCCATTATCTTAAATGCCGTCCCCTTCTCTATTCCACTGTCTATAAGATAGTTCATTATGTCATCCCTTACAGATATGACTTCTGCCAGGGTGGCCTGACCCTGTCTTACAAAATCCTGGGCGTTATTAAGCCACACATCGGTTCCATGTGACAGGCCGGATATACGCACAAGTTCAGCAAAGGTTGTTGGAAGTGTGTCTACTAGCATCTGTCTTACAAATTGGGTCCCGAATTCCGGCACACCATAGGTACCTATTACGGATCCAATTTGATCCGGCGTTACACCCAGTGCTTCAGTGCCAGAGAATATTTTAAGCGTATCAGGGTCGGCTAGTGGAACATCATAGATGTCTACACCTGTATAATCCTGAAGAAGCTTTATAGTGGTCGGGTCGTCATGTCCTAATATGTCCAGCTTTACAAGCTGTTCATCCATTACATGGTAGTCGTAATGCGTTGTGATGGAGTCAGATTTCTGGTCATTTGCAGGCCTCTGCACGGGACAGAACTCATATATGCTGTGCCCTTGCGGCACTACTATCATACCACCTGGATGCTGACCGGTGGTTTTCTTTACCCCTTCGCAGCCCATTGCAAGCCTTTCCATCTCAGCACTCCTTATATCCTTTCCAGTCTCCTCAGCATATTTCTTCACGTAACCGTAAGCGTTCTTTTCCGCAAGTGTAGATATAGTGCCTGCCTTAAATACATTTTCTTTTCCGAAAAGCCGCTCGGTGTACCTGTGTATTTCTGATTGGTACTCTCCTGAGAAGTTTAAGTCTATATCCGGTACCTTATCCCCATTGAATCCCATGAACACCTCAAACGGTATCGAGTGTCCGTCCTTTTTCAGCTTTTTCCCACATTTAGGGCAGGTTTTGTCTGGGAGGTCGACTCCACTTCCTTCTCTTTCCATAAACTCTGAATATTTGCAATCCTCGTCCTCACATATGTAGTGTGGGTATAGGGCGTTTACCTCAGTTATCCCCATCATAAAGGCGACTATAGAAGATCCAACTGACCCCCTAGATCCAACAAGATAGCCGTTATCCAGCGATTCTTTTACTAGCTTCTGCGCCGAAAGATACAATACGGAAAATCCGTTACCTATGATCGCATTAAGCTCCCTTTCAATCCTCTGTTCCAATACTTCCGGAAGAGGGTTTCCGTATATTCTGTACGCTTTTTCATAGGTCATACTTCTTACTTCCTCTTCAGCATTGTCCAGTTTAGGCGGGTAGAAGCCGCTCGGAACAGGCTGAAGTTTTTCAATAGTTTCAGATATCTTATTCGGGTTTTCTATTACAACTTCCCTGGCTTCCTGTGCACCCAGGTATGAAAATTCCTCCAGCATGTCTTTTGTTGTCCTGAAATATAGTCCACTATCTCTGCCATAGTCTTTGAACCCCTTACCGTATAAAAGTACACTCCTGTATATGTTATCCTCCGGATTTAAATAATGTACATCCCCTGTTGCAACAATCAATTTATCCAGTTTTTTTCCTAATTTGTATATATACCTGTTCATCTCGTCTAGGTCTGCGGTTGATTTTACCGAACCATTGTCAAGCATAAACGAGTTGTTTGAGTGGGGTTGTATCTCCAAGTAATCGTAAAACCTAGCTATCTCTTCTACCTCAGCCTCGGGCTTTCCTCTAAGATAAGCCTGAAGAACCTCCCCTGCTTCACAGGCAGACCCTAATATGAGCCCCTCCCTGCACTCTTTTAGAAGTGATTTAGGAATTCTAGGCCTTCTATAAAAATAATTTAAGTGCGCTTCAGATACCAGTCTATAAAGGTTTTTAAGCCCATCTTGGTTTTTAACCAAGATTATTATGTGGTATGTTGAGGCATTTTTTATGTCTGTTTTAAACACCTGATCCACCTCGTTAAGGTAATAGGCGTTTTCTTTTATTACTATGTTTATAAACCTTTTAAAGATTTCAGCAGTAGCTTCCGCATCATCTACTGCCCTGTGGTGGTTTTCCAAGTTTATGCCATAATCATTGCATATGTTTTTCAAACCATGTTTTGTCTTATCTTTTCTTATATTTCTGCTCCACTGCAACGTATCTATTACCGTTGGATTAATCTCTATTCCCAGATTATGCGCCTTTTGACTTATAAACCCTACATCGAAGTTTGCGTTGTGAGCAACCACAGTGCTATCTCCTATAAACTCTATGAATTCAGGGAGCACCTTATCTATAAACGGTGCATCTTTTACAGTGTTGTCATTTATACCGGTCAGGTCTTCTATTACCTTTGGTATCGGGATCTGAGGGTTTATGAAACTGGAGTACCTTTCTACAACCTTGCTCCCCTTCATTTTCACTGCACCTATCTCGATTATCTTATCCTTGTAAGGGTCAAACCCAGTTGTCTCTATATCAAATACAACGTAGGTCTCCTCCTCTATAGCCAGAGGTTTTGGATTTTTAACCATCTGTATCTCGTCGTCTACAAGGTAACCCTCACACCCAAATATTATTTTAAAATCTTCCTGCTTTTTGGCAGCTTTGTAGGCAAATGGGAATGAGTGTACCACGCCATGATCCGTTATGGCTATGGCTTTGTGCCCCCAGTCTATGGCCTGCTTCACTAAGTCCGCAGCATCTACAACGCTGTCCATATCAGACATTTTTGTGTGTGCGTGTAGCTCAACCCTTTTTTCCTCGGCATCGTCTTTTCTATCTATACGTTTAGATTGTATTTTGTTTATGCTGTTTGCAAAAAGTACATCCTCGTTGTTATTGAATTTATCAACCTGTTTTTTACCCTTTATCTTTACCCAAATTCCAGTTTTTATAGGTATTTCGTCGTCCTCTTTGGCAAACATTTTTACCGTAATGGAATCTTTGTAATTTGTTATATTAAATGATATAAGCTGCTTTCCTGTTTTGGTGAACCTCTTTTCTAGTTTGAACACTTCGCCCTCAACAACGCAGGTATCGCCCATATATAATTCATCAAATTCTTTGAACTGCACCGCTCCGTCTTTTATATCTCTCCCGCAAATGATATTGTCGTTTGCGGTTTCTGTTTTTTTGTTTGCTTGTTTTGGTTCAGGTTTTGCACTCTCCCTTACCTCTGTGGCCTTTTCTTGAAGCTTCTTGTCTATCTCTATCAGTTCGGCATCCATTTGCTCTATTTCCTGGGAAAAATCTCCCACCCTAAGCTTTATATTAAATTTATTAACGCCGTATTTTTTCAAAATTTGATTCAGTTTTATGTCGACCTCTGAGTTTATCAGGCTGTCTAATGCTGTGTCACTTTTCAACTCTACAAATATATTGTCATTTTCTACAAACACCCTGTAAAAGTATAGAAATGACCTGGATATGGCGTTATACTTTTTGAGATCCTTTATTACTCTGTCCACTATTAATTTTAGACTGTGTAAAGACATCTCTTTTGCAGCAAACTCCACCCTCATACCGATACTTATTTCACTCCCGAACTTTTGCTTTATGCCGTTTTCTATGGTATCTAGTTCATTCAGGTGCTCTGGAGATTTTACATAAGTCAAAAGCTCCATCCTTTTTTGCTTTTCATATATGTAAATCTCGCTTATAAATGCATTTTTTACACCATGTGTCTCGAAAATATTCTTTCTTGGTTTTATTTTTACAAAATTCCTACCCATTTCTCCTCCAAAGTTTAAACTTTTATTGGAACTAAAATATATTATATCATTTTTCATAAAATTTTAGAAGGATATGAAGAGTTAAATTTTTGAAATAAAAAAACCCTAAAAAGGGTTTTTAAGCTACTTTTTTAATTCTTCCCATGACATTTTTCATGTGTTTCGCGAAGTCTAATACATCCTCTTCAGTTATATCAAAAGAAGTGACCCATCTAACCTCAGAGCGAACCGAATCCCAAACATAAAAGAAATACTTCTCCTGCAGGGCTGGTATCACATCTTTAGGTAATACAGCATACACCGTATTGGCTTCTACCTCATTTGTTATGTGAACACCTGGGATACCACCAACACTCTCCACAAGGAGCTTGGCCATAGCGTTGGATTGTCTTGCATTTTCAAATCCAAGCCCATCCTCTAAAAGTGCTATAAATTGTGCTGCTATATAACGCATCTTTGAATTAAGTTGAGTGCACTGTTTTTTTCTGTACCCAAAGTTTCTTGCGAGCTCTGTATTGAAAAAAACAACTGCCTCCCCAAACATCATCCCATTTTTCGTGCCTCCAAATGAAAGTACATCTACACCAATGTCCTTTGTCATCTCCTTTAACCCTACACCTAGGCTATCTGCAGCATTGAATATCCTAGCCCCATCCATATGAAGTAGCAGGCCATTTTCATGTGCAAAATCAGATATCTCCGCTATCTCTTCTAGTGTATATACAGCTCCTATCTCCGTTGGCTGGGTTATGGATATCACCCTCGGCTGTGAGTGGTGCATGCTCCCCATAGATATTTTAAGATAATCTCTTACCCTTTCCACTTTCAATTTACCGCCTACATCAGAAGCCTTTATAGAAATCAACGGACAACCGGTAAACTTTGTAGGAGCTCCCACTTCATATGTATTTATATGCGCCTGCTCTGGACAGATAACCGCCTGAAACGACTCTGTCATGGCATCCAGAGCCACTGTATTAGCCCCCGTACCGTTATATACAAAGTCTACGAAAATATCTTTACCAAATATATTTTTAAATTTTACGATAGCTTCCTCTGTGTACTTGTCCTCTCCATAAGCCTTTGCATGCCCGACGTTGCACTCCATAAGAGCACCCATTATTTTATTATGTACCCCGCTATAGTTGTCACTTGCAAAACTTTTTTTCACCTTTACTGTCCCCCCATAATCTACAATAAATTTTTTAAGTTAAAATAAATAGGGTTATGACCGCGATTTGCGGCAATAACCCCTGAAGTTGAAATTGATCATAATTTTTTGGAAGGCAAACAGAGCATACACGTATTTCCTCTGTCCTTTTACCTGAGAGTTTTGTACAGCCTGTTTTAAAGCTGATTTTGCTCCTTCGGTGCCCGTTTCGGGTCTCTCCAGAGGCTCGTCCAGTAAGGGTCCTCATCTGCTTATGCAGAAACCTGAAAGATTTACTTCTTCGGTGGCTTAAACCTGTGCTCTCTCCCCATACCTTCGTCCGATTTTATTATTCGATTTTTAAGAATTTCACTGATTTGACAATTGAAATTAAATATAAAAAGAGCTATTCTCAATTGAAGATAGCCCCTGAAATTACATGTGAAAAGTTGCACTTTTTTTCAAAAAACAAAACAGCGCTTCCTTTCCTCTGTCCTTTTACCTGAGAGTTTTGTACAGCCTGTTTTAAAGCTGATTTTGCTCCTTCGGTGCCCGTTTCGGGTCTCTCCAGAGGCTCGTCCAGTAAGGGTCCTCATCTGCTTATGCAGAAACCTGAAAGATTTACTTCT
>QKCP01000108.1 GCA_003246855.1 Ilyobacter polytropus | reverse complement strand
TAGGGGCTATAGTAGCAGGATATAAATACGAGTTAAAATTTCTGTAAAACCAGTTGAATTAACTCGTTAGATAAGTAAAAAATAAAGGGGGTAATAAAGATGGTAGAAATATTAGAAATATTAGGAACAGTATCGGCAGTAGGGACTATAGTAGCAGGATATAAATACGAGTTAAAATTTCTGTAAAACCAGTTGAATTAACTCGTTAGATAAGTAAAAAAATAAAGGGGGTAATAAAGATGGTAGAAATATTAGAAATATTAGTAGGGGCTATAGTAGCAGGATATAAATACGAGTTAAAATTTCTGTAAAACCAGTTGAATTAACTCGTTAGATAAGTAAAAAATAAAGGGGGTAATAAAGATGGTAGAAATATTAGAAATATTAGGAACAGTATCGGCAGTAGGGGCTATAGTAGCAGGATATAAATACGAGTTAAAATTTCTGTAAAATTCAGTTAGTTTAACTCATTGAATCATAAAGAGAGGTAATAATAATGGTAGAAGCGTTAGGAACAGCTTCATTAGCAAGTTTAATCCTATTAGTAACATACTTCAATAGATAATCAATGAAGTGAAAGGGGAATATAAATTTGGAAATAAATAAGCCAGAAGGTAGAAGTCTGTGACTTACAGTGAGTTTTAAGTAACTGTTAAGTCACAGACTTTTGTTTTTTTGTAGAAAACTGAGAGGAAGTCCTAACGTACTAACATAGAGTTATAGTTACTTGAACAGCAGAAAATATATTTGTAAAATAAGCCCGAAATCTCAAATATATGGGGTAAATATCAAAGTTTAATACGTAGAAATAGGAATATTTTTACAACAATGCAGCTTATTGTTATAAAATTTACACTTATGAAAACATGCAGCTGTAAAAATGTAAAAAAATAGAAATTCATAGATTAGGGTAGTCTAGGATGCGTATTATTGAATAGGAGTTCTTGGGGAAAAGAGAATTTTAGAGATAAAAAAAATTATCAAAGTAAAATAGAAGAGGAGGCTCACCCTCCTCTTTGTATATTTTAAATGAATATTTATATTCTGCTGTTCAAGTAGTAAAAGGGAGTGAGTTTTGAGATGTCTTACTTTAAATACGTTGATAAAAATGTCTACTTTAAAATATATGGTGATGGCACACCGCTAATAATGCTACATGGAAATACAAGTTCTTCTAAAATTTTTTCAAAAATGGCTAAAGCACTAGGTGAAAAGTTTAAGGTTATTTTAATAGACCTTCCTGGATACGGAAAATCAGACAGGCCAGAAAGTTTACCGCTTGATTTTTGGTATGAAAATGCCTTTGTTGTCGCGGGACTAATAAAATATCTAGGGCTGGGAAAAACAGCTATACTAGGCACAGGAGGTGGAGCGATATTGGCCATAAATATTGCCTTGGAATTTCCCGATATGGTGTTGGCTGTGATTGCGGACAGCTTTGAGGGGGAGAGTTCTGTGGGAAGCTATGTGGAAAAGCTAGAAGAGGATAGGAGAATAGCTATGAAGATAGTTGGCGGCAGCTTCTTTTGGAAACTCATGAATGGTAAGGATTGGAAGAAGGTTGTGGAACAGGACACCCTTATGATAAAATCTCATCATGAAAAGGTAGGGAGATTTTTTCACAAAAGCTTAGAAGAACTCAAGTGCCCAGTGCTTTTAATGGGTGGGTTAAAAGACAGGTATATTCCTAATATAAGTGAAGTATATCGTGATCTAGAGAAAAAAATACCGAAGTCTGAGACTGTAATATTTGAAAATGGCAGACATCCTGCCCTTTTATACTGTATGAAGGATTCTATTGGCATAGTCGTGGAATATCTAGAGAAAAATATTTAAATAAGGGGGAGAATATGCAGTTTAAAAAAGTACATCATATTGCAATAATATGTTCTGACTATGAAAGGTCAAAAGAGTTTTATGTAAATATACTAGGGCTAAAGGTTGTAAGGGAAATATATAGGGAAGAAAGAGGGTCTTATAAACTAGATCTAGAGATAAGTAAAGATTGCCAGATAGAACTTTTTTCTTTTCCAAATCCACCAAAAAGACCTAGCTATCCTGAGGCTTGTGGCCTAAGGCACCTTGCATTTCAAGTAGAGGACATAGAAAAAGTTGTAGAGGAACTAAGGAATAAAGGTATTTACGTGGAAGATATCAGAGTGAATCAATTCACGGGGAAAAAATTGACTTTTTTCAGCGATCCTGACGGACTGCCACTAGAACTCTGCGAGACATAGATAGAGAAAGATAAAGGAAATAACTAAGTGGTAGAAGAGTGCAGTTTTGAATACGGTTTTGAAATAAATAGGGGGAGTGTTTATGTTTTCGGAGAGCCTAATAAAAAAAATATTTTCTTCTGCCAACCTACAAAGGTGGAATGACCACATAAGGCCTATAGATCTGAGTGAAATAGATAAACAGTCTCACAAAATGATGATAGCCTATGTAATTGCAAAATACGAAGAGAATTTTGGAGAAAGAGTAGACTGGAAAAAATTAGTTGAAGGGAGCATATTTGAGCTACTACACAGGTTGGTACTTACAGATTTGAAGCCAAGCGTATTTTACATGATAATGGAGGAAAAAAGTGAGGAGATAAATACGTGGGTATTTGAGCAGCTAGATCCACATATAAAAAATATAGGTGGCGGATTCAAAGATAAGTTCCTCAGATACTTTACTGATAAAAATTACGCTAAGACAGAAAAATCAATATTGAAAACAGCCCACTATTTGGCTACATACTATGAATTTAAACTTATATATGAATTTAACAAATGTATATATGGTATTGAGAAAACAAAAGAGGATATAATGGGCAAAAAAGATAAGTACTGCAGTATGCGTGGAGCAAAAGAAATAATCTCCAATGAAGATATATATAATTTTCTCAACTTGTGCGGACAGCTTAGATTTCAGCATAGGTGGGCGCAGTCTCCTAGAATTCCAAAAACCTCTGTTCTAGGCCACATGTATATGGTGGCCAGTACCTCCTATTTCTGCTCAATAGAAAACGGGTTTTGCGACAAGAGGCTCTACAACAACTTTTTCGTCTCACTTTTCCATGATTTACCTGAGGTATTAACAAGAGACATAGTATCCCCAATAAAGACATCGGTTGAGGGGCTAGACTACATAATAAAGGAGTATGAAAAAAAGCAGATGGAAAATATAATATATCCTCTGCTACCGGATTTTATTAAAAGTGATATAAGGTACTTTACCCAAGATGAGTTTGCCAACAAAGTATCGATTGGAGAGGAAATTTTAGAAAACATCACTTGTGAGGAGATAAGCCAGAAATACAATGAGGATGTCTATAATCCAGTGGATGGAAGGCTTCTCAAGGTTTGTGACCACTTAACAGCTTTTATGGAGGCCAAGATGTCTATAAGCTATGGAATACGTTCGGAGCAACTTGAGGACGGGATAATGAGGCTGCACGAGAGGTACAAGAACTTTGAAATTCTGAACCTAGATTTCGGGAGGATATTCGATTATTTCAATTAGAATAATAGAGAATGTAAAATAAACAGACTCACTCACTGAAAAAGACAAGTTTCTATTTTATACTTTGACAGATTACTAAAAGAACATTGATGGACTAAAAGATAAGGCTATGGTAAACATTTATGAAAAGTTCAAATATAGCTTTGGTAAAATAAATTTTCCACTAAAAAAAATGATTTTAACTAAAGCGTATTGTATTTATGAAATTAAAAAAAATTTTAATATGGGATAAAAAGTTAAACTAATTCATCGAAATACTCCTGGAATAATTACAAAAAAAGAAGCAAGCCAGACGAGCTGGCTTGTGGAGTTGCGCCTTCAAGAGTAGTATGTACCCTCGCAATGGCATCATCCATCCTTCTTATTATATTATACTACATTTTGAACTCACCGCGACAATTTAGATAAAATTTTGAAAACCTTAATTATGGGTGGTAAAATCATATAGTAGAAATCTGGAGTTTTAAAAAAATTTAGGAGGAATGCGATGTTTTCATATGGGAAGAACATAAAATTTTTTGCAACTGAAGAAAGCTGGGGAGTAAGATTTGTCATAGAGAACTTTCCGAAGGGAGTAACAATAAGTCCTGCGGATTTGGGGAAACAGCTGGAAAAAAGGAAATGCGATTGGGTAGAACTCGACCCGAATGAGGAGATAGAGTTTTTATCAGGGATAGGAGATGAAGCTACAAACGGAGAAAAGATAGAGTTCACATATCAAAATGGTGACCTATATTCAGCCTTGATAGTAGCCGGGGCGCTCTGTAAAAAAGCTTTAAAGGGCGAGGTAACAGCCTATACATGGGAAGTAGGTGGTATAAATACAAATGAAAAAAATAAAGAGTATATAAAAACTGCATTACAAAAGATGCTGCTTGAAAATGGTTCCCTTGGCGGGACTGTGGAGTGTCAGTTGAATAATATAGATGTAGACAATATAAAAAGTGCCTTTACTCAACTTGTATTTATAATTCCTGGAGTAGAAGCAGTACAATTTTCTAAGGGCGTAATGGCTTCAAAACTCACGGCAGAGAACTATAATAAAGAGGGGAGAATCCTCATAACTTTAAGGCCGGATCTGTCTAGGAAATCCCCTTGTACGGCGGTAGATAAAGCTGTTGTTATAGAAAGTTTACTAGCAATAGCTGCAGCAGATATTAAATTATAAAAACGGGTTAAAAACCCGTTTTTATAATTTAAAATTTCGATAGTTCTTTATGGATAACACCCTTCCATCTGACTATCCCGTCTTTATCTGGCATCACAGTTTCATCTGATTCTTTAAAGGAGAAAGCCCCCTCATAGATCATGACATGAGTTCCCTCTTCAGTCACGGTATCAGTTCTTTGATACAACCCGACTGAAAGATCTTCATAGACATCCCACTGTAGTAGCTCTAATTCATTTATCTCCGCTATCTCGACCTCTATTTTGTACCCGTCTTTGTGCAATTTTATGCTAGGATACCATCCGGCTATTTTCATGATGCCTCGAACATGTTCAATTTTTCTGTTTCCATTTTTTAAGCTGCCATAAACAGCCACCTTATATTTTATCATTTTGAAAATTCCTTTCGAGGTATTCTATAGCTTTGGCAGCAGTTATGGATAAATTTTTTGGAAGATTATTTAGATTAAACCACTTGAGTTCGCCATGTTTTTCCGGCTCCATATTTCTAGGAAATCCACTAGTTATTTCTGCTAGGTAAACAGGCGCTACCCAATGAGAGCCTTCTAATTCAATTATGTGATCTGTTACCCCGAGAAGCCTTATCACTTTTATATTTACACCGAGCTCTTCTATGACCTCCCGTACTATAGTTTTTTCTAGAGTATCAAAAAACTCAACTTTTCCACCCGGGATTGACCAATACCCATTTTCCGGCTCCCTTTTTCTATAAAGGAGCAATATCTCTTTGGCTTCGTTTAAAATAACTGCTCCTACTCCGATACCAATAAAATCTTTTCCAGGATTCAAAGATACCCCCCCTTTTTTTTTAAAACTCAGTTCACTAAAATGCTTTTCTATACTAATTTTATTTTACAATACTTTTGTGAAACAATCCAAATAAAATTAGTGTCATCTAATTTAAATGTTATCTAGCTTTTATAAATATTGGTTTCCAAAGCTAGATAGCGTTTAAATTATATTAAATAAGTTGAATTTATTTGAAAAATGTAGTATAATAGTTAATCGGTGCAATAGACACTGAAAAAACGTTACTAAAAAAAGGGTTGCGGCGGCCCTTTTTAGTGTATTAGAAGAAAGGGAGAAATGCGTGCAAAATTTAATAAAATTTAAAGAATTAGGGTTATCAGATGAAACATTAAAGGCATTACATCAGAAAGGATTTGAGGAACCTAGTCCAATACAACAACTTTGTATACCACCACTTTTAGAAGGTGGAAAAGATGTGATAGGACAAGCTCAGACAGGAACAGGTAAAACGGCAGCGTTTTCATTACCTATAATAGAGCAATTGGAGACTGGCACTAGAAAAGTTGGTGCTATAATATTAGCTCCTACAAGGGAACTTGTTATTCAGGTAGCGGAAGAGATAAATTCTCTGAAAGGAAAAAGAAGATTAACAGTATTCCCAGTATATGGTGGAGTAGATATAACTAGACAGATAAAAAAATTAAAAGAAGGCATTGACATAGTTGTTGGGACACCTGGTAGGGTACAAGACCTTATAAATAGGAAAAAACTTATATTAAGTGATCTTAAGTTCTTTATACTTGACGAAGCTGATGAAATGCTTAACATGGGATTTTTAGAGGACATTGAGAACATCTTAAAACATACTAATGAAGATAAAAGGATGCTTTTCTTTTCGGCTACAATGCCAAATGAAATATTAAATATCGCAAAAACTTACATGAGGAATTATGAAGTGCTTGCAATTAAAAAGACAGAACTTACAACAGATCTTACCGAGCAGATTTACTTTGAGGTGTCAAGAGATGATAAATTTGAGGCACTATCTAGGGTAATAGATATCGAGAATGATTTTTATGGAATAATCTTTGGTAAGACTAAAAATGAGGTAGACGCTGTAACAAAACACCTTATCGACAGGGGATACGATGCCGACTGTATCCATGGTGACATTTCTCAAGCACAAAGAGAAAGAGTTTTAAGTAAGTTCAAAGGTAAGAGGATAAATATTCTTGTTGCAACAGATGTTGCTGCTAGGGGAATAGATATAAACAATCTTACACATGTTATAAACTACTCTATACCTCAAGATCCAGAATCTTATGTGCATAGAATAGGTAGAACAGGTAGGGCAGGGAATGAAGGTACAGCTATAACTTTTGTTACACCGAGTGAGTACAGAAAACTTCTTTACATACAAAAAATAGCAAAAACCGAGATAAAAAGACAGAAAGTACCTAAGATAAACGAGATACTCCAAAGAAAAGAACTAGCTATAGCTGAAGATATTGAAACTATATTAGATGCTGGTAATCACAATGAGTATCTAACGCTTGCTGAAAAAATAATGGGTGAGAAAGATCCTAAAGAAGTGCTTGCTGCACTTTTGAAGAAGTCATTTGGAGAGATGCTAGACGCTAGCAACTACAGTGAAATCGTAGATAGGGACAGCAGCAGAAGAAATAGCAGAGGATCAGCAAATATAGAAAAAGAGCTTAATGACCACACAAGACTTTTCATAGCCCGTGGGAAAAAAGATGGTATGAATCCAGGTAAGCTTGTTGGATTGGTTTCGAATAAAGCTAATGTAAAACGTAAAGATCTTAAAAACGTAAGTGTATTTGATACCTTCTCGTTTATAACAGTACCTTTTAAAGAGGCAGAAAGAATAATCAAGGCTTTTAACACAGAAAAAGTTAACGGAAAACAGCCTCTTATAGAAAAAGCGAAAAAATCTAAATAATTTATAAAAACTCAGGCGAAATTTCGCCTGAGTTTTTTTGTGCAAAGGATAAGAACGCTGTGTTTAGGCAACTAATTGTTGTTCAAGTTATCGCTAACTGTGGTAAAGCTTATGGAAGCTTGAGGGAGAGTTTTGGACTCTTCTGATGATTTGATGGATATCTGTTTATCTAATCCTCTGTTTTTAAAAAAATTCAATATAGTCTCCCCGCGACTGTTTATAAGATTTTGAAAATCAGAGTTTAACAATTCATTTACATTCCCCTTTAATATAGCCAAACCGACCATCCTAAGTCTAAGGAGTTCCTTTTCTTTTTTTGAGTCTGTAAATAAAACGAAATTCGCCATAAGTTCGGGCTGGGATTTCAACTTTTCAGCTACAGCATCCAATTTTTTAAGCTCTGTCTGACTAAATTCATCTGATAGATATTGGAAGTAAACGGTTTCTACCTCTTTATTGTTTTCACTAACCCCATCGGTTATTGACTTGGTTAATGTTTTTATTGAAGAAGTGGCAGCAGCTTTGATGAGGACGTTTCTAATACCTTGTGACAAAACTTTGGAGAAGCTAAAGTTCGGATCGTTCAAGTCACCTGCAACAGGTATATTAAAATTAATATTTCCACTATTATCTTTTAATGCTGTTATGGCCTTATCCAGTGGCAGGGTTAAAAAATTTCCAGTACTCTGCCCAAGTGAGATTTCTTTTACAACAATAGAATTTTTACCTGAGAGTTTTCCCCTACTGACGTCATAAGTACCGTCATAGAAAAGCTTACCGGAATTCAGCTTAGACGGGAAGTTAGCCGATAGAACATCATCAAAATTTATAAGGTCAAGATTTTGAATATTTACTTTCCCGTTTATACTCATACTTTTTGGGGAAAAATCCCAATTTTTTGAAAGAGAACACGAGGCATTTCCTGAAAAATTTCCACTTCCCAATAACAACCCACTAAAATTTGTATTGAATTTTTTGCCTTTTGATGTGCCGAAGTCGTTTACAACAGCTTCAAGTTTTTTTATATCGTAATTCCTTTTGCCTAAGATATTTAACTCCCCGTTGCTTAACAATAGTTTTTTCACTGAAAGCTCAGGGCGTTCTTCGGTCTTTTCAGTTTTTTTTGAGTCCTTTCTGTAGACTGACATGCGAGGATTTGAGGCATTCAAAGTGTTTATGGAAATTTTGGATTTGGATGCCCTGTCTACGTTTAAGTCTAGCTTGTCGCCACTTACGCTAAATTTATCGATACTATTTACCTTAAAAGTATCTATAGAAAATTTACCACTGTAAATCTCTGGTTTTTTTTCTTTTATATCCATCTTGAAGTCGGTATTTCCAGTTTTAAAGTAATACTCATCGGAATTTTCGCTGTTAGAAACCCAGACTTCTTTTAGAGACGTTTTATTAGTTGTTACAACGGTTTCAGAATTATAGGCGATCTTTGACTCCAAAGTCGCCATACCTTTTAGATTGTAAGGCTTATCTTTCAAAAATTTATTAATATTGTTTAAGTTGACATTTGGGGCATTGATCTTACCTTCAAAGCTCAGATTTTTTAAATCATCCTTGCCAGAGATCCTGTTTTTTATCTTGAGAACTCCGTCTCCTGATATTTGTATGTTTCCATTTATCTTTGTACTGCCGTTTAAACTGGAGATAGTGTTTTCGTTGGAGAGATCTTTAGCCACAAGCTTGATATCATTTAAAGACATATCCTTCAAGAGGACTTTGCCCCCATTTAAGTCCAGTTGAGAAATTTTTACCTGAGGTGTCTCGACTTTTTTTTCTTCTTTTTTAGATAACTGCAATTCTTTGGATATATCTATAAAAATATCTGAAATGGAAACTTTTTTGAAAAAGAATTTATCCTTGCGAAGATTCTCTAGATCTAGTGAAAGTTTACCACCAAAAATCTGTCTCCCTTTTTTGTCATAGATAAGCAGTTTTTCAAAGGTTGACGGCCCGCTGACTGTATATGACTTATCTTCGATATTAAAATCTATTTGGCTGACTGCTTTTGTGTTTCCAAGTGATACGTCGTTTAGCATGTTTTTCTGACCGTTCATATTTAACGAATTTAGTTTGGTATCTGCTGAAAGCTTTAAATCCGGGTACTTGAAATTGTAGCTTCCCTTAGATGAGAAGCCGTCCGATGACATTTTGTATGGCAAGTCGGCCTTTAATATGTTTATAATACCAAGATCTTTTACATTTGCAGAAAAATTTCCTACAGCAGACACCGACTTTTTAAAATCTATTCCCGGAGCAATATCTTGTAAAAGATTGACCTGTGAGCTCGCTGAGACTGCGACGTTTTCGTTTAGGTCAAATGTCATAGATAGAGGGAAACTGCTACCTGTTTTATTGGCGATAGATTTTGTTTGCAATGCCAGATTTTTTAAATGGTAGTTCTTGTAATAGACGGATGACTTATCCACTTTTATTTCTTCTGCAGAAAAAGAAAAATTATTTTTCTCTTCACTAGGTTCAGAGTTCTCATTTTTAACGCGAGTGTCTACAAGCTCTTTTAACTTATCTACGTCTGCAAACATGGTATCCACAACGATCTTTCCAAGTTTTATATTTAAACCAGGATATGACATTGAGGCTGAGCTTACACTTGTTGATTTAAAAGAGAGGGCGTTATCCCCTGAAATATTCTCTGCAAGCAGGTCAGATAGGCTGAAGCTTCCAGAAAAAAAATACTCTTTTTTATTCGTATTCCCAGAAAAAGAAGTTGCTCCAGAGAGAGCTCCATCTAACTTACCGAGTTTAGGAAACAATCTTTTGACATACCCTATTCCAGACAAGTCTAGCTGGATTTCTTTTAAGCTCCCTTTTAGGTCTCCGGTTGAGTTGTCGATCAAAAGTTCGAGTCTGGTAGATCCCATGCCGCCAAGATTTAAATTTGATGACACCTGTAAAACGTTATTTTCATAAAGTATTTCAGGAGACTTAAATGTAAAAGCGTTTTCGGAACTGATTACGTCATCTTTATGATAAACTATAAACTTGTCTATGGTTATATCGCGAACTTTGACTTTTCTCAAGAATTTATCTTGTTTTTGGGCAGCATCTGATTTTTCTTGAGACTTTGCCTTTATTCTTTCAATTATGTCGTCAAAATTCTTTTTCCCTTCAGAAAAATCCACTCTGACACTTGGTTTCATAAGGGATATTTCTTTTATGTAGAGAGTCCTAGATATGAATCTACTAGGGTCAACATTAATATCCAATGAATCAAAGGCAATAAATACTTTTTTTTCATCTTTTTCCATTATTTTCAGTCCGTTTAAATGTACCGTTCCGGTAAGGTAGTTGAACTTTACATTCTCAAATGTGACCTTTCTCCCTAACTTATCCTCTAGCATGCTTATAGTTGTGTTTTGGATATATCGTGGCAGCTGTGACAACAGGAATATTGTGCTCGTTATCACAATAAGGACAACAGCTATTAGAATGATTGTTTTTGATTTTATTTTCATATGTTACCTCCAATAATCGAGTTTTACCCTACAGAAATTTAATAACTAATATATTAGACTAAAATTTTGAAAAAACGGCTATAATCCAAAAAATAGGATTCCTGTACCACTAAATATTAATACCATATGCTACGGATAAGAAATTTAGTATTGGATTTTTCTAGACTCTATAACCGCATTTTACAAGTAAATCAAGGAGCGCCTCACGAAACTTCTTGTCGCTGTCGGCTTTTCTTTTTTTAGGGCCCTTTGTTCTGCCGCCAGCTTGCCGTATTTTGTTTCCCATGTGTCTCTGAAACATCAGCTGGTCGATATTAAACCTTGTATATCTAAAGCCATCAGGGTGCAGGATGGCATATGTATTTTCCAATAAAATGGATGCCAAACCGTAATCCTGGGTAATTACTATGTCATCTTTTTCTGCATTTCTTACAATCTCATGGTCTACAGAATCCTGCCCCTTTTCCACCTGTATTACCCTGTAATTACCTTGTAATTCGTGTGAATCATCGATTATCATAAGCAGATCAAGTCTGTATTCAAGGGATAGATCCTCACAAATTTTTTTGACACCTCTCGGACAAGCATCTGCATCAACTATTATTTTCATATCAATCTTCTCCTAGTTAAAATATATTATTGTAGAATTTTGTATTTTCTCAGATTATTTTTCTTTTATGAAAGTACCGTTGTTGTATTCTTCAAAGGCCTGTAGAATCTCCTCTTCACTATTCATTACTATAGGTCCCCTCCAGGCTACCCTTTCCTTAAGCGGTATTCCTGACACCAAAAGAAGGGATGCAGGCTTATCGGTTGTTTTTAATTTTACTAGGTTACCATGATCAAAAAGCACGGCCTGCCTTTCTGTTAATTTTGCCTCTTCACCAAAAGACTGGCAGCCACCGTCGTATATATATGCAAAAACGTTTTTTTCTTCTGATACTGGGTACTCGAATTCTGTGTTGGCAGGGATGTTGACATCTAGGTATTCAGTGGAAACATGGACATCTTTTACCGGCCCTTTAACCCCGTTATACTCCCCGCAGATTATCCTTATATTTATTTTGTTTTCAAGAGTTACTGTTGGAATGCTGCTACTTTTTATCTCCTGGTATTTTGGAGTTGTCATCTTCTTGGATGCTGGAAGATTTATCCAAAGCTGAAAACCGTCTATTCCACCTGGAGTATCAAGAGGCATTTCTTGATGTATGATGCCGCAGCCAGCATTCATCCATTGTACATCTCCAGAATTTATGGCCCCCTTGTTTCCCAGGCTGTCGCCGTGCACAACTGTTCCATTTAGCATATAGGTAACAGTTTCTATACCCCTGTGGGGATGCCAAGGAAAACCGGCAACAAAGTCATTGGGGTTTTCCGATTTGAAGTGGTCTAACAGCAAAAACGGGTCGAAGTGCGGGACTTCATAAAAACCAAAAATTCGGGTCAGTTTTACGCCTGCCCCCTCGATTACAGTATTTCCAGAAAATATTTTCTTAACTTTTCTTATAGTATTCATAGCTCCCCCTATTCTAAACGCCGATAAATTTTCTCACACAATATACTGATTACAAATTCAGGTTGCAGTTAAAAGAAGTTGCTACAGCCGGTGGATTTTTTTATTATTTAGAAACCTCGTATACACCTTTGAATTTTGCAGCTGCCCCTATTGGTGTGTATACTACAACCTCCACCTCAACTTGAGATTTTCCCCATTTACTGTAGGATTTTATAAATTTATCCACTTTTTTTCCATCCACGGTTTTGCAGGTAGCTGAAAAGTCTTTGTTTATTGGGAGTAAATAGTCCACAGAACTTTTTAGAAGTGTTATGTGTGGATTTTCATTGTACTCTTTTATGATCATAAAAACCATAGCCCAACCACACACAGACATGAGGGCGTTTATTGATCCAACAAAAGCTGTAGGCTTGTGATCCATATCGGCTATAAACGGTGCTGAGATCTTGACTATACCCACGTCAAACTTTTCTACTTTGAAATTCAGATATTTTGTCATGGGAGCCTGTTCGTGCATAAACTTTTCAAACTTCTTTTCTGCCAGTTTGTCAAGCTGTTGCTCTGTTTGCTCTGCGGGATAAAATTTTTCATTTTTTTCTTTGATTGATTTAGCCTTCCTAAGGATTCCTATACCTGGTATGCGTAGCTTGAGTAACTTTAGTTTGGAAAAGAAATTTTTCTTGCTGTTACTGGTCCACGCGATATACCTTTCGGTACTTGTTTTTCCATTTTCAATGAGATTGTAAACTTTATCCTTGGAGACATTAAAATCTGTAGGTGCCACCATGCTAGCATCTATATATATGCTCCTCTTCCAGTCATTTCTGTGGAGGTAGGCGCCTTGTGCGGTTTGGTTCATAAGACTTATTATAGAGTAGGTATAGTCTAAAAGGTTGTCGATCTTTCTATAACTATTTTTAGAGGTTTCACCATTTAGTTTTAGTCCTAGGGTTTCGTGGTTGAAAATAGTCCTGTCTTTGGAGACGTAGCCTAATTTCTCACAGTTTTTTGGGTTAAAGAGATACCTTTCATGGTCGAATATGAATATAGGGTAGTTTAGGGTTAGTCCGCCATCAACAAGTACGTCTCCATTTAACCTGACGCATTGAAAATAAAACGGTATGCTCATAGATATCCTTACGGCATTTCTTATCTCCATATTTGGAGTAGTTTCATGGCAGAATATCTCTGTGCTCTGCTTTGAAAGGTTAGAACCTACTACATATAGGTCTCTGTAGGTTTTTATCGCCCCTTTTTTCTTTAACTCATGGAGTTCTTTGAAGGTAAGTTTTTTATTCCCAGTTTGAAACTCTATATGATTTTCCATCCAAGACTCAAATTCCTCACCTTTGTGCCATCCGTAATTTTTGAAGAGTCTCCTAGAGTTGTCAAATATATCTAATCCGCCATCTGGAAATTTGGAAAAGTTACTCTCTGCCAATATATTGCTCACCTGCAACGCACTATAACCTATGGCCAGCAGAGTAGCCGTAATTGCCCCGGCAGAAGTACCGGCCACCCTTTCAATATTGGCAATTATGCCGAATTCATCTAATTTTTGCAGGGCCCCACCATAAGCTATTCCTTTTACCCCTCCACCTTCGAACACAAGATTTTTGAAATCGTACATTGTATCCTCCTCTTTTCCGAAAGCTTAACGTTACATTACAAACACTTTATTCTCAGATTACTTTATTTTTCATTTTTTTATACCTATATTTTAACAAAAAAAATTGGATATAGGAATTCCTTTAATCAGTTATTTATGATATAATAGGCTAAATTTGTATTTTGTACTTAAGGAGGAAGCGAACAGATGATAGCTACTAGTAATCTTACGATGAGGTTTTCTGGAAGAAAACTTTTTGAAGATGTAAACATAAAATTTACTCCAGGTAACTGTTACGGACTAATAGGTGCTAACGGTGCAGGTAAATCTACTTTTGTAAAGATACTCTCAGGAGAGATGGACCCTACAGAGGGAGAAGTTATTTTAGACAAGAAAAAAAGGCTTGCTGTACTTAAGCAGGATCACTATGCCCACGAAGAAGATATGGTTTTAGACACAGTCTTGATGGGGCATAAAAAACTATGGGAGATAAATGTAGAAAAAAATGCAATCTACATGAAAGAGGAGTTCACTGACGAAGACGGGATGAGGGCTGCAGAGCTCGAAGGTGAATTTGCTGAGCTTAACGGTTGGGAAGCAGAAACCGAAGCAGAAACCATCCTGATGGGACTGGGAATAGGTGCAGACTTACACCATAAGTCTATGAAGGAGCTTACAGAACCTGAGAAGGTAAAGGTGCTTCTTGCCCAGGCTATTTTTGGAGATCCTGACATCCTTTTACTGGACGAGCCTACGAACGGTCTGGATATAAAGGCGATAAACTGGCTTGAGAATTTCCTTATGAACCTAGAGGACACTACAGTTATAGTTATATCACATGATAGACACTTCTTGAATAAAGTTTGTACCCACATAGCTGATATAGACTACGGCAAGGTGAAGATGTACGTAGGAAACTACGACTTCTGGTATGAGTCAAACCAACTTATGGTTACACTTATAAACAATAAAAACAAAAAACTTGAACAAAAAAGAGCTGAGCTAAAAGAGTTTATCGCCAGATTTAGTGCCAATGCTTCTAAATCAAAACAAGCAACTTCTAGAAAAAAACAGCTTGAAAATCTTCAGCTTGAAGATATGCAGATTTCAAATAGAAAGTATCCTTTCATAGAGTTCAAATCTGAAAGGGATGCTGGGAACAACATGCTTAAAGTGGAAGGGCTTACAAAAACTTTAGACGGTGTAAAAGTGCTTGATAACGTATCCTTCACCATAAATCCGGGGGATAAAGTTGTATTCCTTTCTAGAAACGATATTGTGAAAACCACCCTATTATCGATACTTGCAGGGGAGCTAGAGCCGGACAGCGGTAGCTACACTTGGGGAGTGACTACCACTCAGGCATATATGCCAAAGGACAATACAGAATACTTCGAGGGAAGTGAACTGTCGATAATAGACTGGTTAAGACAGTACTCGCCTGATCAGCATGACTCTTTTGTAAGAGGATTCTTAGGAAGAATGCTTTTTTCTGGAGAGGAAGCCACTAAAAAGTCAAAAGTATTGTCGGGTGGAGAAAAGGTAAGATGCATGCTTTCCAAGATGATGCTAAGCGGAGCTAATGTGCTTTTATTCGACAACCCTACAAACCATTTAGATCTTGAGTCGATAACTTCACTGAATAAAGCTCTTATAAAATTTGACGGGACCATATTATTCTCGGCGCATGACCATGAGTTCATAAACACAGTTGCAAATAGAATAATAGAGATAACTCCAAACGGGGTAGTTGATAAATTGATGGAATACGATGAGTATATAGAAGATGAGGGGACTCAGGCTAGACTTGAAGAACTTTATGGGAAGTAGA
>QKCP01000135.1 GCA_003246855.1 Ilyobacter polytropus | reverse complement strand
ACAATTTTTCATAAAATTGTGAAAATTGAGAAACCACATAATAATCATTATCTCCTGAATAAATTTTATTATAGATATCCTTAGATTTTAAAACTGTATCTCCATAAGCTAAATTATTATACCCTATTTTTTCTTCTGCGTTTACATATTTCATCTCAAAATTGGGAGCAAAAATTTTTAAATCCACAGCTTTTTTATATCTATTTTTTTTAATTTTATAAAGAAACTTAATCCAATGCACCAGTCTAGATTGATCTTTTAATTCAACAAATCCTATCCCTAATATATCAGAAAAACCTTTTAAATGCTTGTTTCCAGCTATCTCTACGTTGTCTTTTCCATAAATAGATATATACTTTTTTATTATCTCAACTGTAACCAGGTTGTCTCCTATTCCCCCTGCAGTAAAAAGAATTACCCCCTTGCTGGTCCCTTTAGAAGGCCGTATAAGCTTATCTGCTATTTCAATTAAAAACTTGTTTGTTTGTTTTGTATAAAATGAAGACTTCAAATATTTTTTATCCATAAAATTCCCCTAAAAAATTTCCTCTATGCATTCTACCACTCTACTGTTTCCAAATTCTTCTATTCTAAGTCTGGCTTTCTCTACCATCTTACTGCTTTCCTCAATATTTTCTAAAACAGATACCATGCCTTCTTCCAAACTTTTTTCGTCCTCTATTTTAGTAAGCACTCCACATTTCCCATTCAACAAAATTTCTTTCGGGCCAGTTGGACAATCTGTTGAAACCACCGGAATACCTAAATTCATGGCTTCTATCAAAACAGTCGGTAATCCCTCATATTTTGAACTATGTACAAAAAGCTCTGCATTTCTCATCCAGACGTAAGGATTTTTTTGAAATCCTAAAAGCTTTACACTATCACTTAACGAAAATTCTTTTATCCAACCTTCTATTTTTTCTCTATCAGGTCCATCTCCTACTATAAAAAGTTTATTCTTAAACCCTCTTTCTAAAATCTTTTGAAAAGCTTTTAAAAGTGTGTAGTAATCCTTTTGTTGGGTATCTAACCTAGAAACAGCAATTAGATACTTATCTTCTAAAAGTTTTCTATCTTTTTCTGAAAACATAGATAAATCTTTAGATTTTTCTTTGATGACTTGAAAATCAAATGGATTGTATATCCGCCTGACTTTGTTTTTTAATTCTGGTTTCTTATCGACTAATCTTTCTTTCAGTTCTTCGCTGACGGTAACGAATTCATCATAGTACTCTATTGCCTTATCAAATCTACCTTTTTTATAGATATGTAGTCTGTCTATTAAAACATGAAACCAACATATTTTTTTTACATCCTTTAATTTTTTAAAAAGCTTATAAAAATTTCCATCGTAGAAATCTATTACTGTATCTGCATCCTCTACAAATTCAAAAAAATTTTTTTCCAAAACTTTCTTCTGTTTCCATAAAAGATGGTTGTACTCTAATTTTGAAAAAAAATTTTTTCTTTTTTTTAAGTTAGTTAATTTCTCAAGCAAATCTTTCGGAAGAAGATATCTATACTCCACGTTTTCGGGAATATTATCTTCAAAAATGTCCTCGTCACCGTTTTTTATGCACAGTTTTATCTTATATTTATCCTTGTTTAAAATTTTCAAAACTTCTATGAGTACTTTTTCTATTCCGCCTAATCCCAATCCGGTTGTGCAAAAAACTATTGTTTTCATATAAATTTCTCTATCTCCCTCAAAATATTTTCACTTTTAAACTCTTCCACTCTTACTGCTATTTTATCTTTATACTCCCCAGCTTCTGAAAGTCCCTTTTCAATACCTTCTGCAAGTTCCTTTACATTCCCTACCGGAACCAGTATGCCGCAGTCCCCGTTATCCAATATTTCCCTTGGACCTGTAGGGCAGTTGCTCGACACAACAAACCTATCTAAAATCATTGCTTCTATTAAAACAGTCGGCAGGCCTTCATACTTTGAACTGTGTACAAAAAGTTTCGAATTTTTCATCCATACATAAGGGTTCTTTTTCAATCCCAAGAGTTTTACTTCATTGCCAAGTCCAAGTTCTTCTATCAACTTTTCTATCTCGCCTCTTGCAGGTCCGTGTCCTATTATGTACAATTTTTCTTTTATCCCCTTTTCTTTTAAAATTTTAAAAGCCTTTAGAAGGGTACCATAATCTTTTTGTACATTGTCCAACCTGGACACAGCCACTATATAATCATCTTCTATGAGTGCCTTTTCTTCGTCATTCAGTCCCGATAAATCGCTCCCGAGTTTTTGAATTCTATCGAAATTAAAAGGGTTGTAAATCCTTTTCACTCTGCCTTTTAAATACGGGTAGATATTCTCAATCTCTTTTTTCATGTCGTCGCATATTGCCACAACTGTATCATAATTATTCAGTCTTTTTCCATATCTTTCTATCTTGCTTTTCTTCTTCTTTAATCTCGGGATGGAGTTATGAATCCAGGCTATCTTTCTTATACCTTTAATTTTGTGGATGTCTTTAGATAAACCAGTATCGAAGTCTATTATAACATCCGGCATATCCATTTCGCTTAAATATTTTTTTAAATTATTAAATGCAACGTCCTTTTCATACCGCATTAAAAAGTTATATACCAGTTTATAAAATATGTTTTTCTTTTTTGCCTTTATACTCTCCGTCTTTCTTATAAGGCTCTCTGACTTCAAAAATCTGTACTCAACTTCTTTCGGAATATCCTTTTCAAAAACATTTTCTTCGCCGCAATCGTCTTCTATAAAAAGGCTTACTTCAACTTTTTCCTTGTCTATCTCCTTTAGAACCTCTGTTAGTATTCTTTCCAGCCCCCCCATACGTAGGCTCCCGCTTCTGAATAAAACTTTTTTCTTCATAATATATTCTCCTATAGTTCTCCAATCAATTTTTGAAACTGCTCTAAAATAAAATCATCCGAAAATTCGCTTACTCTCTTGGCTGTATTCTCTATATAGCTTTCTCTCGTTCTTTCATCGTATAATGCTGCATAAATTTTCTCAGCCAAATCCTTTTCATCCTGAACTTTTGAAAGACCGCCGCATTCTCCGTCCATAAGTATCTCCCTTGGACCTGTCGGGCAATTGGCAGAAACAACAGGGGTCCCAACCACCATAGACTCTATAAAAACAGAAGGCAGTCCTTCTCCAAATGAACTGTGTGCAAAAAGTCTTGCATTTTTAATCCATACAAATGGATTTTTTTTCTGTCCGAGCAAAAAAACTTCTCCTTCTAAAGAAAGTTCCTTTATAGTTTTTTCTATCTCCTGTCTATGGCTTCCTTCGCCGAGCAAATACAGTTTTTCTTTTATCCCCTTGTCTTTCAGCAGTTTAAAGGCTTTAATCAAAGTTATCCTGTCTTTTCCAGGAACCAGTCTTGATACCCCGACTATGTAATCATCTTGAATCAGCTTTTCTTCCTCTGAACTCAATTCGCATTTATCATTGGATTTCTTCCTTATTTCTTCAAAGTTGAATGGATTGTAGATTCTCACTAGTTTATCTTTTATATTTGGAAAAATACTCCCTACCTCCTCAACCAGATCATCGCAGACCGCCACTATCTTGTCATATTTCTTCAGACGCTTTCCGTATCTCTTCATTTTTCTGGGATTTTTTCCCTCCACGGTACAGTGGATCCAGCCCACCTTTTTCTTGTCCTTTATTTTGTGAATAGTTTTCCCAAGGCTCATGTCAAAATCTACGATTACTTCTGAGTCGCTGTGTTTTTTCAAATACTCTTTCATATTTTTCCAGGTATAGTATCTCTCGTAGCTTATTAAAATATTGTAAAATGCCTTCAAAAAAAGATTTTTCCTCTTTTCCCTGCTTATTTTTTCCCTGAATTTCACATATTTTTCCGATCTCAAAAATTCATATTCTATATTTTCAGGTATATTTTTTTCAAAAACATTTTTCTCTGGATTGTTTTCTCTGATAACTAGGAATGGAGATACATTTTCTGTACTCATCTTTTTTAAATAGTTAATAAGTACATTTTCTATTCCACCCATAAAAAGCTGTCCGTTATAGATTATAACTTTACTCATTTTTGTATCTCCTTTAGCATCACTGCCAGTTTTTCCAGAACTTCTTCTTTACTGAATCCAGCTATAGAAGTTCCCGTATAATCAGAGCTCATAACCATCTCAATTTTTTTAGTGATTGGTCTAAATAGATTAAGCGTATTGGGATCGTTAGGGTATATTCCAATAATCGGTTTATCAAATGCACAAGCTACATGAATTACTCCTGTATCTACACTTAAGAGCAGGTCCGATTTTTTTACTAAAACGGCGGCATCTAAAATACTTTCCGTCTT
>QKCP01000158.1 GCA_003246855.1 Ilyobacter polytropus | reverse complement strand
AAGAGGCGTGGAGGTTGGAAACATGCCTGGCAGGATATTTTACTGCAGAAAGAATTCAGGAAACTTGGCTTGGTTACAAAATACCGAATGGTAAAGAACATAATTATTAGGGTAACCGTGAGATTGCTGCCCAATTTTGCCAGAGAATTAATTTACAAGGACTTGCTTAGGAGAGTAAAAACTATATAAATAGACTTTGTTTTAGCCACGAATCACATGAATTGACTCGAATATAAAGTATTGTCTAAGGTTTTAATCAATTCGTGTCATTTGTGAAGAGTTGTGACAAAAAAATAAGGTTTTCTCTCTGTGCAGATCATGTTTAAAAGCTCTGGAAAATCTTGTATAAAAAAGGTTTTTATTTATCGGTATGCATTTAAAAATTTCATATATAATTACATGAAGCAAGAGCTGAATAGAGAGTAAGTGGCGGGTGATTTTGAGTTATTATTTACTTAAAGGAAATAGATTAAAGGTTTTGTAAATATTAGAATAAACCACGTGAGGTGTAGATAACACAGGAATATTTGATTATAAAATTTAGAAAAATAATAAGGTTATTTTATTTTGATAGTAGATTGGGGGCTAGATAAAATGAAGATAGGTGTAGTTGGGACGGGATATGTAGGGCTTGTTCAAGGAGTTATTATGGCTGAATTTGGTCTTGAAGTTATCTGTATGGATGTGGATCCTAAGAAAATAGAAAAACTTCGAAAAGGGGTAGTACCTATATATGAACCCGGCTTGGAAGAGCTCCTTGAAAAAAATATGAAAGCTGGAAGAATAAAATTTACAACGGATATAAAGGATACAGTTGAAAATTCCGAGGTTATATTTATAGCTGTAGGAACTCCCCCTGCAGATGACGGGAGTGCAGATCTTAAGTATGTACTTGGAGTAGCAAAATCAGTCGGAGAGTATCTAAATGACTACAAGGTTGTTGTGAATAAGTCAACGGTACCGGTAGGGACGGGCAAGCTAGTGAAAGAAACCATTCAAAGTGGGCTTGATAACAGGGGAGTTCAGTTTGAGTTTGATGTAGTATCCAACCCTGAATTTTTGAGGGAAGGGAAGGCCATAAATGATTGTTTAAGGCCGGATAGGATAGTTATAGGCGTTGAATCTGAGAGGGCAAAAGATGTAATGAAGAAAGTATACGATATCCTCTATATCAACCATACACCTTTTTTATTTACAAACATAGAGACTGCAGAGATGATAAAATATTCTTCAAACGCTTTCCTTGCAGTAAAAATCTCATTTATAAACGAGATGGCTCTTTTGTCTGAAAAAGTTGGTGCAAATACCCAGGAGATAGCAAGGGCTATGGGTATGGATGGAAGGATATCACCTAAATTCCTGCATTGTGGCCCTGGATATGGAGGTTCTTGCTTTCCTAAAGATACAAAAGCTATAGTAGATATAGCTAAAAAACATGGCGAAGAATTCAAGATTATACAAGCAGCCATAGATGCAAATGAAAAACAAAAAAGGAAAATGGTAGAAAAAATTATAGAAAAACAGGACGGGGTAGAGGGAAAACTTATAGGTATTTTAGGGCTTTCCTTCAAGCCTGAAACTGATGATATGAGAGACGCCCCAAGCATAGATATAATAAATGGTTTAGTAGGATTAGGGGCTAGAATACAGGTTTATTGTCCTAGGGGTATGGAGGAAGCCAGGTGGAGGCTTTCAGACATAGAATCTAAGATTACTTATTGTGCCGATGAATATTCAGCTTTAAATAATGCGGATGCCGTGGTTTTGATGACAGAGTGGAACCAGTTCCGTGGAATGAATCTTGAAAAAATGAGATCCAGAATGAAAGGTAAGCATTTTTTTGATCTCAGAAATATATTTGTCAAAAGTAATGAAGTTAGAAAACTATTTGAGTACTATCCCGTGGGGCAAGAGTGAAAAATATTTAGAAATTTTAAAATTATCCAAAAAATTTTTAAGCCGCCTGTACAGGCGGTTATTTTTATTTTGTTAATATAGTTTAATTGAAAGAAAAAACTAGTGGAATAATTGATAGTTTGAAAATGATGGGGTACAATTAAATTATAGGTAAGATAACTGTCAATAATTCTAATAAAAAAGAGGGTGGTGTTGTGAAAATAGATTTAACAAAAGAACAGTACCAAAAATTGATAGAGTTGTTACACATAGGGGAGATTGTTGCCAACGGAGACAGGGTGGATCCGATCAAGGAGTATGATGAGATTCAGCAGTATATATACTCTTTTTTTAAAGAATATCAATGTGAAGAGATAATAAAACATGATGCCTCAAAGGATTTGTATATACCTACACTAGAATTCGAAGAGAAGATGATGGAGTTTGTAGAGGAATACTGCGAAGAAGATTTTGTGGAAAGTCTGGTTATGAAGCTTTCTAAAAGGGATGCTGTAAGAGAACACGGACTGGAAATTTTAGAAAATATGGATTTAAAAGACAAAATGCATGCTGTAATGAAGTATGAATGTAAATATTATAACGAGATTAAGGAAAACGGTTTAGAAAATTTCAAAGTTGAGTTTAAAAAAAAATAGAAAGGATTAAAAACCTTCTTATCGAATAATATAATGAGAAAAAGGATTATTATCTTAATTGTTATGATAGGACGGAGTTTTGTATGAGGAAATATGCCTTTACTTTTTTAACTATTTTATGCATGGTTGCTATGTTTTATTTTTCAAGTCAAAACGGAGCGTCCTCTACTGCACAGGCTGAGTTTACTTTGAATTTTTTGAAACTGATTCTTCCCAATTTAAAAGAGTTAAACCAAGTAGAATTGTTGCATATACTAAGGAAAGCTGCCCATTTTTTCATGTATTTTTTGATGGCGCTGTTCGCCTACAATTCTCAAAAACAGGGGAAGAAATTTTCCGAAAAAGTTTTAATGACTGTATTGATAGTTTTTTTATATGCATGTTTTGATGAGTATCATCAGAGCTTTGTTTATGGGAGGGGATCTAGTTTTTTTGACGTTTTGATAGACTTGGCCGGAGGCATGACAGCTCTTTTTATGCTCAGCATGATTTGATGATTTACAGTTTTATGTATATAAAAAATTTAATTTAATTAGGGATAAGAAAACGGGTTTGAGTAAGCCCGTTTTTTTATTATATCCGAAATCTACTGTAGATATGTCGAAAAAATCTTAAGTTTAAATAATTGTTCTAGGAATTATTCGAAATTTTCAGTATAGAAATTTAAATAAGGTAACGAAAACTCTTTTATTTTGTAAAAAAATTAACGATGAATCCGCTTATAAAAATACTTACATTTATACTGTTTTTTTATTTGTGTAAATTCGCTATATTCCTAGATTATTTTTTAGATTATTTATAAAACAGTCGAGTAATAAAAAGAAGGAACTGTTAAAATTTGGCAGTAAATTATAACTAGACGGTAAATTGGGGGGACAATTGGTGAAAAATAATTTATAAAATGATTGAATAGCAAAGCAGGGGATAAACATGGGTAAAATTGGAGAATATGAAACTCAAAACAATAGGACCAACAATCAGATAGACATTTTTGAATTTATATTGATTTTGCTCAGAGGATGGAAGATGATCTTAATATTAATTGCAATAACATTTTTAATGAGTATAGTGGTCATACTAAGGAGACCGGTAGTATACGAAGCGAACTCTAAACTGATAATATCCGGTAATAATACTTATTATGGAAAACTGTTTGATGAATCGGATCTTTCCCTTAACCAAAAATTGGTTACAACCTACGCTGAGGTTGCTAGGAGCAGAACAGTGATGAGAGATGTAATAGGTAAGCTGGACTTAGATACTGACGCTAGAAAACTTGCAAGTAATGTACGTATTGAACCTGTAAAAGATACGGAGTTTATAAATATCTATTATAAAGATTCAGATCCGCAAAGGGCAGCGCTTATAGCAAACGAAATTTCGAAGTCATTTATAATAAATATAAAAAATTTAATGAAGTTTGATAATTTAAAGATAGTTGAAAATGCGGAGGTACCTAAAAATCCAAAAGGAATAGGGAATAAGCTCATAGCAGTAGCTTCAATTATTTTAGGAGCTTTTCTTGGGGGGAACCTAGCTTTAGTTTTAGAAGTATTCCACAGTAAGCTTAAGAAGCCTGAAGACATCGAGAAAATAATGGAATGCCCGGTTATAGGAACTATTCCGGAAAATATTCTAGGAAAAGAAAATAAAAGAAAAATTTTTTTTGAAGACAAAAAAACGAATCCTTTACTCGAAGCTTTCAGGGTATTTAGAACAAATATGTATTTTATAGACAGGTACAGGAAAAATAAAGTAATAATGTTCACTAGCTCAATTCCAGGAGAAGGCAAATCAACTGTTGCCACAAACTATGCAGTCAGTGAAGCTATGAGCGGCAGAAAAGTCTTAGTGATAGACTGTGATATCAGAAAACCCACACTGCATAAGTTTTTTGGTGTAAAAAATAATCTTGGATTGCACAGTATTCTTATGGAAGAAAGACAAGCTGGAGCGATAAAAAAGGTATCTAGTAATCTTGACATAATTCCTACAGAAAATCTAGACATAAATCAGACAGAATTGTTGCAATCGGAAAGGTTAAGCGAGTTTTTAGCTATGATAAAAACTACTTATGACATTGTCATTTTGGATGCTCCACCTGTGACTGTCGTTGCAGATCCGATAATACTATCAAAAGAGAGCGATGGTGTGGTCGTGGTTTGTGGCTATGATATGATAAATAAAAGACAGCTTGAGTATACAAAAAAAGTACTTAACAGAGCTGGAGCCAATATTTATGGTGTAGTTATAAATAAAATACATAAAAGCGGTTATGGACATGGAAACTATGGATACTATAATGACCATTATGGGTACTATGATTATCATATAAAAAATAATAAATAGTGTTAGAGTTTAAATGATGAATGACTTTCAGCATAAATTATTAGTTATTCTAAAAAATTATTGTACGATAGAGATTTAAAAAAGGGGAAGAGATACTATGATAAAAAAGATAGGGATTGCAATTTTAGTAGTAATATCTTTTCATTCTTATTCTGCAGAATCTGTAGAGATAAGTTTACAGGAAGCTTTAAGAAATGCAGAGAACAAGAATCGTAGCATACAATCTCATAAACTGGAAATGAAAATAAATGATTTGGAGTACATAAAGAGAAAAAAAGAGTTTGGACCAAAACTCAATTTAACAGCTGAGGAAAACTTCATAGTGGACAACAAATTTAACGAGGACGGTGTTGGACCAGTAACTCTATCGTTATCGCAACCTATCTATACAGGAGGACAACTTACCGGCCTTCTGGAACAGGCAAGACTTCAAAAAGAGATAACTGATTCAGAAATGGTAACAGTATCTTTGGATGTGAGGGAACAAGTTGTAGACAACTTTTTTAGAATTTTAAATCTGAGAAAACAGATAGAAATAACGGATAGGGTAATAGAAACTCTTGAAAAGCAAAGAGATAGGCTGGAAAAGCTCTATACAAAAGGAAAACTGATACCTAGAAGTGAGCTTCTCAAGGTAGAGGCAGACATAATCACAAACAAAACTGATAGAATAGTTAATCAAAAAAATATGGAAATAGAGAAGGCTGCATTGAAAGTCATTATGGGCATACCCTTTGATTCGGAGTTTGAGGTATTAGAGTTCGATGTCGGTTCGCTCAATATAGATGGTTATGACTTGAAGCTAGATATAAATAAAGCATTAAAGAGCGGTAGCAGGGCCTCAAGAGAAGACCTGCTAGTAAGAAAAGCTGAAAACGACATAAAACTCGCAAAATCAGATTTTTATCCTTCAATATCTTTAGACACAGAATTT
>QKCP01000010.1 GCA_003246855.1 Ilyobacter polytropus | reverse complement strand
GGCGTCCCTAGGGTCTCTTCCTGTAAGTATTTTTTCAAATCCTCTGAACATATTTCCAGTACTGTGGGCGTCTATAACCTTATTGTTGCTGTCTACCTCTACTTCGATTTTCAAGTGCCCTTCCAGCCTTGTTACCGGGTCCAGCGTTATCTTCATTCTAAACTTCACCTCTTCTCTTTCTTTATTAATTGTATTTCTTGAAAATAGTCGCAATTATATTTCTAATCGTGATATCCTCCGCTATAACCTCCGCTGTAGCCTCCACCATAAATTGAGCTTTTAAGGAAGTTTTTGTCAGAACACCCTATGCACTGATGCCTTGACTCAATGCACCAGTTTACCTGGTTGTTCCACTTCCTGCTTGGGCAGTTGCTGTCGGTACGAGGCCCCATACATCCTAGTTCTTCATAGCATCCTATTTCTCCTAAGCTGCTTACTTCATTATATTCTTCATACGGGCACCTTTCGTGGATTTCAGTTCCGTATAGAGAGCTTGGCTTACCGTCATAGGTAAGTGACGGCATACCGTAAAGAAGCAGGTCTACTATTGTCTTGGTAAGGTTGTACGGGTGTACGGGACAGCCTGGAAGGTTTATGACTTTGTTTGCTGTCATACCGTTTAAAATTGTGCTTAAAGTTTGTACTTCTGTTGGGTTCGGTCCTGCTGCTGGTGCTCCTCCGTAAGAAGAACATGTTCCCGCTGCGATTACATATTTTGCCTTTGGACCAATTTCCTGGACTGCGTCCATAAGGGTCCACGGTTGTCCGTTCTTCTCTCCTATTACACAGTAGATACCGTTGTCCTTTGTAGGTATTCCACCTTCAACCACGAGTATAAACTGTCCGTCGAAGTTAGAGATAGTCTCGTCGATAGAAGATATTGCCAGGTCGCCCGAGGCCGTCATAAGATTGCTGTGGTACTTCATGCTGATTTTGTTCAAGAGCAGATCGTCGATTGTGGTTTGACGCACTGTGTTCATAAGTGATATCGAACACCCGGAACATCCCGACCCCTGAAGCCAGATAACCGGCGGGGTAGTCTCCGCAGCCATGACCATTGACTCAAGTTTGATTATATCCATCTTGTTGAGGCCCACTGCCACAGCAGATGCGCTGCACCATTTCAAAAATTCTCTCCTTGAAATTTTCATTCTTTCTTTACACCTCCGTTTTAATTTGTAATTTACATGTATTTTAATTATCGAAATGTATTCGATAATTAAAATCTGTACAACATAGTCGGCAGAAATATGATAAGTTAAGCGCCTGACTTATACACCCTGTTACAAAAGTCAATTTAAGTTTTTGAAAACTATTTTGATTTTAGATTAAAAGCGGAGACTTCTGAATGGGGCTATAGCAGGAAATTCTTTGCAAAACATCTTACGCTTTTCAAGAAATTATATTTTGAGTGTCAATTATATCAAACTTCAAAATATAATTGACAAAAACAATTTGAAGTTATAAAATAATACTCGAAAAGTTAAGTTATCAATCTACATCGTAAACTATAACATATGTCTGTTAAAAAACCGACAAAATATCTGTAAAACCGATGTAAATATAATCGTGCATTCTTGGCTTCTGCTATAACTTTATTTTTACATGCAACGTCAGTGAAAGAACGAAAACCATTCGTTTTGTTAAGCGAGTCAAATTCAAGGAGTGTTAAATATTTTGACTAACGAAATTTATTATATGAAATCTTTCTTTTGTTGTCAATTAAAAAAACAAAAAATTTGAGATACAAAGTAAAGTGTACGGGTTATTTTTCTTATTTTATTAATTTTAATATCACGGAGGTATTTATGAAAAGAAAGTTCAATGTTATTTTTTTTAAAGTTTTATTCGTTATTTTATTTTCTACGCCAGCCTATTCAATGCATATTCAAGAAGGCTTTCTCCCATTAAAATTTGCCCTAGGTTGGTGGATGGCTGCTGTCCCTTTTCTCTTTTTTGGACTTAAAAAGATGAAAAAGATAACTGACAAAACTCCTGAAAAGAAAATGTTTTTGGCTCTTGCCGGTGCTTTTGCATTTGTCCTATCGGCTCTAAAACTTCCATCTATTACAGGAAATTCATCTCATCCTACAGGAGTCGCTTTAGGAACTCTTCTTTTTGGTCCAAAAGCTATGATACCTCTTGGATTTTTAGTTTTATTGTTTCAGGCTCTACTTATAGCCCATGGAGGAATTACAACCCTTGGGGCCAATACAATTTCAATGTCTGTAGTAGGGCCTATCGTGACCTATTTTCTATATAGAGTTTTCAAAAATTGGAATTGGGGAATAGCTGTTTTTATCTCTGGATTTTTTGGGGACCTAGCATCCTATACTTTTACCGCCTTTCAGATGGCAGTAGCTCACCCTGCGATTCACGGTGGTATTTTAGAGTCATTAAAAAGATTTTTGACTTTGTTTTCAATAACTCAAATTCCTCTTGCCATTATAGAGGGCATCCTCACATACCTTGTGTTAAAACATCTTAAAGAGATGGAGGTGCTCAAGTCTAGTGAATACGAAATTGTATAGGAAGCTTTTGCTTTTGTCGTTAGTATGTTTTTTGTCTGCCTTGCCTCTTCTGGTTGTTAAAAATTCTGAATTTGGAGGAGTGGATGACCTGTCCTCTCAGCTTGTACATAATCTTGACCCAGGATATGTACAGTGGATTTCCAACCTGTGGTCTCCTCCTGGAAGCGAGACTGAAAGCCTCCTCTTTTCAATCCAGGCTACTATTGGAGGAGGAGTTATAGGATATATATTTGGCACGCTGAAAGAAAGGTATAGAAAAAATGCAAAATAAATTTTTTTTTAATCCGAGGGAAAAGATGCTTTTTTCCCTCGAAAATATTGTTTTAGGAATAACTTTAGGGTTAGCTGCAAAACTTGGAATAACTTTTATTTTTTTTATTGCGATTCTTTATCTCGATAAAGAGAAAAAGAAGATGTTTTTCAAATTTTACTTGGCTCTTTCGCCGTTTATAATAGCCTCTGCAGTGCCTGCACTACTGGACAGGGATTATTCATCATTCTGGGAAATAACTTCTTCTCTTCTGTCCTCAAATATGATTTTTGGATATCTCATATTTTCATCGCGACCTGAGGAGATAACAGAAATGATTAAAAATATAGGTCTTCCTTATTCCCTTACGGAATTGGCACTTCTTATATACAGATATATCTCTTTGCTTGGAAAATTTTACAGAGATGTAAACAGATACCTCCATGCAAGACTGGCCTATAGAGGGCTGAAGAGCCCATATGGCGCCATTGCCAATGGAGTTGTTACCGTATTCCTAAAAACTATTTCTCAGTCGAATAAAACAGCAGTTTGTCTCAGGGCAAGAGGCTTCAGTGGAAAACTTTTCTTTAGCACTGCCTTCTATCCATTAAGAAGAGCATTCTGGCTGACCTCTGTCTTCTGGGGAATTTCACTTATTTTTATGGAGGTGTTTTTATGATCGAACTTCAAAATGTCAGTTATAAATATCCACAGGGAAAAGAAAGTCTGAAAAATATAGACTTTAATCTTTCAAATGGGGAAAAAATTTTTATTTTGGGAGCAAACGGTGCAGGAAAGTCTACACTTTTTTCAATTCTTTTAGGGCTTATAAAACCCGAAAGTGGGACTTTTATCTTTTCGAATAAAAAATTTAACTTTACTTCAAAAGAACTCCTGTCTCTTAGAAAAAAAGTGGGAATAGTTTTTCAGGATCCGGAATGCCAGCTTTTTGCACCTGCAGTATTGGATGAAGTTTCTTTCGGGCCAAGAAATCTCGGATTTTCTTCCAAAGAATCAGAGGAAAAAGCTGTAGAAGCACTTAAGTTTCTAAATATACAGGATCTCAAAAACTCATACATCCCTTCACTAAGCTTTGGCCAAAAGAAAAAAGTTTCCCTGGCTTCTGTTATTTCCATGAACCCAGAGGTGCTAATCCTCGACGAACCTCTTGTTTATCTGGATCCAAAGAGCAAAAAAAACTTTCATAATCTTCTTTCCAGTCTTTCGCAACAAGGAAAAAAACTCGTTATTTCCACTCACGATGTAGATTTTGCATATTCCTTTGCAGATTATATCTATGTAATAAAGGATGGGGAAATAGCTATAGAAGGGAAGTCCCATGAAGTATTTTCCAGAAATGATATTTTAGAAGAAGCATCTCTGGAACAACCTAAGACTTTCAAGATATGGGAGTTACTTTCAAAAGGCCCTTTGAAAGATCTCTCTTTCGAAGAATATCTAAGTCTTTTGAAATAATATATTTAAAATGTCGGTGAGTCTTCCATAAGTGCTAAATCTCGTTTTAAAAATAATTAATTTTTTACATAAAATACTTAAAGAAAGTGTTTTTTGTATAAAATA
>QKCP01000157.1 GCA_003246855.1 Ilyobacter polytropus | reverse complement strand
ATAATTTATCGAACCCTTCTTCAAAGCTCTTGTTTCTTTTATAAAAAGATTCCTCATTTAGCTTAGCTTCTTCAAATTTTTCCAGTTGTTTTAAAGGTTTTTCTCCATCCAATGAAATATTTACAACCCCTGGAATTCCAAACGATATGCTAGTCCCTTTTGCAAATCCCTTAATTGCCGAGTAAATTTTCTTGCCTCCATCCTTTAAGTTTTCCTTCCATCCAGGCTCTATCTCTTCCGCAATAAATTCAAATAAAGAGTAGGCTAAATTATCATCGCTCTCATATTCCCACGCCTTAAAAAATACAGACTTAAATTTATCTCCTGGTAATTTATATACACTCTTTTCATCAGATAAAGTTTTCATAACGCTACTTTTCCCGCTACCCCAGTTCCCGTATATAGCTACCATCTTATCGTTTTCAGAAAAATGGCATTCATTCTTGCAGATAAAATCTTTTATTAATTTTACTTTTGATAAAACTTCCAAAAAGTCGTTACTTTCATCCAATACCAACTCGTTATTTTTCAGCATAAATTTTCCCCCTATACTTAAGAACTCTTTATAATTATAACACCATATATGAAAGGCTTCCACTTACATTTTATTGCCTTTTTGTTTTTTTTCATATAAAATAGTAGTTATGACACATTATTGAAAAATACGATTACAATTTATTTATAAAAGAGGTGTAAGATGAATAACACTAAGTGGATATACAGGTCCAACATGGAGATGGACGGGCTGAATCACCTTGATCTAGACAGCGATACTCTGAGCATACTCCTGAATAGGGGTGTGGACACAAAGGAAGGTGTGGAGAGGTTTTTAAACCCGGCCCTGGATAATATATCTGACCCGTTCTCTCTCTCGGATGTGAGCAAGGCTGTGAACAGGCTGCTGCTGGCCAAAGAAAACAGCGAGAATGTCTGGATATACGGGGACTATGATGTGGACGGTATAACCTCCACCTCGCTCTGCTATCTGGCCTTAAAAAAACTCGGGTTCCAGGTTAGCTACTACATCCCGCTTAGGGACGAGGGCTACGGCTTAAACAAGGAGGCGCTTTCCCAGATAAAAAGCGAAGGAGGGAGCCTCGTCATAACGGTGGACTGCGGTATATCTTCGGTGGAAGAGGTGGAGCACGCAAACTCCATAGGCCTGGACATGATAATAACCGACCACCACGAGATAAACAATATGCTGCCCCCAGCACACTCAGTTATAAACCCCAAAAGGGAGGACAACTCCTACCATTTTAAATACCTGGCCGGGGTTGGAACTGCGTTCATGCTTATGAAAGCCGTCTACAGAAAATGCGGAGTAGAAGATGAAATATTCGATTTCTTAGACATAGTGGCTACCGGTACCGTGGCTGACATAGTTCCGCTCATGGAGGAGAATCGTATCTTTGTCAAGCACGGCCTGGATATGCTGAAAAACAGCAAGAACCTGGGTTTGTCTACCTTGATTAATATAATTTTCGATGACCTCCAGGATAAAAAGTTCAACACCTACGACATCGGATTCATAATAGCGCCAGTCTTCAATGCCGCCGGTAGGCTGGAGGATGCTAAAAAAGGGGTTAAGCTCCTCCTTTCGGATTCCGAGATAGAAGCCAGGCAGCTGGCGTGGGAGCTCATACAGCAAAACAACGAACGTAAGGAGATACAGTCAGAAATCCTGGAAAAGGTGGAAAAAGACATAGAAGAGAACTCCCTCGATCAGAGAAACGTCGTAGTGTCATACTCCGCCGAATTCCACCACGGTATCATAGGTATCGTCGCTTCAAAAATAGTAGATAAATATTACAAGCCCACAATAATAATGGAGCTCAAGGATGAAGAAGGAGTAGCCGTGGCCTCCGCTAGGAGCATAGAAGGGTTCAATATAATAGAAGCCCTGAACTCCATGAAGGAACTTTTTATAAAATACGGCGGGCACTCCGGGGCAGCTGGTTTTTCAATAAACAAAGAGAACATCCCAGAACTTATAAAGAGACTGGATGAGTATGCCGGAGCTCAGCTGGAACAAAACGACTTTAAAAAACCTATAAAAATAGATAAAGAACTCCCGTTTTCCCGTGTTTCTTACGACTTCTACAAAAAATTAGAGAAGCTAGAGCCCTTTGGATTCGGCAACCCTACTCCTGTCTTCAGTATAAAAAACGTCAAGGGCAACAGAACTCGCCTAATAGGCAAAGACAAGACCCACCTGATGTTCGACATTATAAAAGACGACCAGGAGGTCAAAAACTGCGTTTGGTTCTCAAACGGGCACAATTTTGACGAGCTCTTAAG
Organism: Ilyobacter polytropus; assembly: GCA_003246855.1. Lineage (GTDB taxonomy): Bacteria > Fusobacteriota > Fusobacteriia > Fusobacteriales > Fusobacteriaceae > Ilyobacter_A > Ilyobacter_A polytropus_A. The sequence continues at coordinate 13,766 of QKCP01000157.1, read as the reverse complement.
CTTTGAGGAATTAGACGTTGCATTCAAGCTAAAAATGGATACTTATAAAGACAGGTACATGCCGAAAATCTTTGTGGAGGACGTGAAGAGGTCCGACGATGAGAGAAACCACATCAAAGAGATGCTTGCCGTATATGACACAAAATTTCCTTTAGAAACGGTTGTTTACACCAGGGCGAAGCTCGACAGCCTAGAAGGATTTGAGCTCCTCTTCAGCGACGAGGTATATCTCATACAGGGCAGGAAAACTGTGGCTTATCTTGATAAGCAAATATCTCACCTGCTTAAAACCTTGAGGTACTCACATGATTTCAACTTCAAAGTAACGGTATTAGAGGTCGCGCAGAAGCCGGAAAATTATAACGTACACATCTTGATAGACAGGGACTATTCTTTCGACACCTTAGCCTACAAAAAGCACGAGGTCTTCAATGAGATAAAGTCGTTCTTAATAGGAGAGTTCCAGTACACTAAGTTTCAAAAATCCATACTGGCATCTGTATTCAAAGATGGAAACAAGACCCTTGTAGTATGCGACCCGAGAAGGGGCATAAACACTGTTATAATGAATATAGGAATATATGAAAAGTTAAATGGGGGCGACTGCCTTATCGTGGGAGAAGAAGGTCACTACCCTGAGATAATGAAGGGATACTTCAGCTTTTCAGATACATTTGAACCTGGTTACAGTTTCTATATATTCTACGGGAGCATCCCACAAGCAGAGCTTTTAGACGAAATAAAAAATTGTCTGGTTATATCAAATATTGATTTGAATATAGAGGGGTTCAAAAAAGTAGAAGATGATTTTTCTATGCCGAAAAATATCCATATCATAAGCGAAAACGAATTAAAAGAAGATAAATATTTAAAATACGCTCTCTACTCAAAAAAATTAGATAAAAAACACAGGCAATTAATTATAAACAACTTCGACAAGTTTGAAAAAATATTTTCTACAAATGATATCTTGGCAATTATATAAAAAGAGGCGGCAAAGCCGCCTCTTTATAATTTTGCATAATTTTCGCAGATCCTCACTATGACTTCTACAGCTTTCTCCATAGATTGTATCGGTATGTACTCAAACCTACCATGGAAATTGTGCCCTCCTGTAAAAATATTTGGGCAAGGAAGACCCATATAAGAAAGTCTTGCTCCATCAGTTCCTCCACGTATGGGTTTAACTTTAGCTTCTATGCCAAGCTCATCCATGGATCTTTTGGCCACCTCGACGACTTCCATCACTGGCTCTATCTTCTCTCTCATATTGTAGTACTGGTCTTCTACTTCAAGTTTTACCCTTTCTTGGCCGTATCTTGAGTTTATATGCTCTACTACTCTTTTGATCTCTATTTTCTTATCCTCAAATTTCACCTTATCATGGTCTCTTACTATGTACTCCATGTAGGCAGATTCCGGCTCTCCCTTTAGCTCAACCAAGTGGTAAAATCCTTCATATTTATCGGTATATTCCGGTCTAGAGGTTTTAGGCAGCATGGAATCTATTTCCATAGCTATGCTCAGGGCGTTTATCATTTTTCCCTTAGCCGATCCTGGGTGAACATTTCTGCCGGCTATGTTTATTTTTACCCCAGCAGCGTTAAAATTTTCATACTCCAACTCCCCCACTTCACCGCCATCCATGGTATAGGCATATTTTGCTCCAAACTTATTAACATCAAAAAGGTTTGCACCCCTACCTATTTCCTCGTCCGGCGTAAACCCTATCATGATTTCTCCGTGTTCTATCTCAGGATTCGACAAAAGATGCTCCATTGCGGTGACAATTTCGGCCAAGCCAGCCTTATCGTCAGCACCCAGAAGAGTGGTCCCGTCAGTTGTTACTATATCCATTCCCTTATAGTTTAACAGTTCTGGAAAATCTACAGGCGAGAGGATGTATTCCCCACCCTCATCTAATACTATGTCGCCTCCATCATAAGCTCTTACTATTTTGGGATTATCCACTTTCCCGTACATATCCGGGGCTGTATCCATATGAGAAATAAACCCTATTGTCACCACTTCTCTAATAACATTTGAAGGTAGCTTAGCCATAAGGTACCCGTTTTCATCCAAGGTAACATCAGTAAGCCCTACCTCTTCCAACTCTTTTTTAAGATATTTTGCAAACTCTAACTGACCGGGAGTGCTCGGACAGCTTTTAGAGCATGTGTCGGATTTACTGTCAAAACTAATGTATTTTAAAAATCTTTCCTCTACCCTCACAGCACACCTCCGTACATTCTTATCGACAAAGTAATTTAAGTACTATCATTATCCTATAAATTACTTAATGAATTAAAGTCTTTAAGTAATTTTTCTTTTCTTAACTCTATGAAACTCTTTATATTTCTCTCTAAGGTTCTAAGTCATAAATATTTTTTATTCGGATTATCCATGGCTAAAACAGATTTTTTTAATTTTATAGCTTCAAATATTTATATAGACAGCATAAAACTACCTATTTCAAATCCTAATCGAGTACTTCCTGGGGCTCGTTCTCGAGTTTCTCTGGATATAGGTAATAAAACACAAAGGATATCAAGAAAAACACACTTGAAAATATCGCCGTAGAATATACTCCAGTCTTTTCTACCCCTTCAGGACGGTTTATAAGCGCCTCTAAAAGCTTTGTCCCCCCGCCTGAAACAAGTATCAAAGGTAGTATTGCTATGGAAACTAAAAATGCCATCTTCAAAAAGAATCCTTGTATCCCAAAAAATATTCCCTCTATTTTTACGCCGTTTCTGTCACTCATAATAGTGCTTATCTCGCTCAGCATGGCTGGTGGGAATATAAAAGCCGCTCCTGCGATTGGTATCCCCATCAAGGCGAAAAGTAGAAATCCCGCACTTTGAGGTATTATTTTCCCTAAGTTAAAAAGCGCTATGGAAAAAATAAACAGCATCACAAGACAAAACAGCATAGGTCTTCTATAACCAAACTTTTTTGATATCCTATTTGTCGGGTAAAAAAATATAGCCGATACCCCAAAAAGCAGTGCTGATGCCAGTGTTATAGAGCCTTTACCCAGACCCATTATATCTTCTACATAATAGTTCATTGAGGCTCTCAATATGTTGAACCCTATAAAGAAAAACAATAACCCTAATAGGTAGTATATAAACGAGGAATCCTTAAACGCTATCTTTATAGCTCCTCTCAGGGTCTCCCCGGATTTTTTCCCGTGCGAAAGTTTTCTCTCGGGAACTAAAAACACTGTTATATAAGCACCTAAAGCGGAGATCAAACTCAGCAAAATTACCATCATCCTTATCCCGTGTTCGGTATCTCCATTCGAAAATACCTTTATTAATATTCCAGGACTTATCATTGCCACAGCTGTATACACAAGCCTAAAAACAGACTGCCACGTAGATAGGTTAAGACGGTCTTCGTGCGTAGCGCCAATTTCGGGTATCAATGCATTGTAAGGAGCCCCTACCACCGTATAAAAAGTAAAGAATACTGCCCCGGTAACTGAAAGATAGATAAAAGTCGCTATCCCGCTTTGCGTCTTCAGTGGATAAAAAAATGCTACCGTAGAAAGAGCTAAAGGTATACTTCCTAAAGCTATAAACGGGATCCTCCTTCCCCATTTTGATTCAAACTTATCCGACCAATGTCCAACAAGAGGGTCCATGACCATATCCACAAACCTGGAGAAAACAAGTGCCAGTGATATCAGTATCGGTGCCATTAACGGCTTTATTCCAGAATTTTCAGGCGGAAGATAATAGTAAAGTACCCACTGCGCAAATATCTGATCTACTATCGCATAACTAACTCCCAACCCATAAAAAATTTGTATTTTAAATGAGAGTTTTTTCATTATAACCTCCTAATTTTCTAGTATAAATTTAGCTACCTTTTCCTCATAACTCCTCTTATTTCTCCCTCTATACAGGCAAACATGTTTTGCGTCGTCTATGAGCATCACATCTACATCGCTGTCTCCGTCACTCATCCTGCTCAGCTCATGCTTAAGCATATAGTAAGGGGTTGTACTGTCTGTTTTCGACTGCAGTATAAGTGTGGGAACATCCTTGTTCTCTTTTAATAGTATGGAAAACCGCATATTTTTTATGTTGTAGCTAATCCTCATATCGAATATTCTCAGAGCCATATTCTGCATGAACTTGGGGAACCTTTTATCCTTCGACTTGAATTTAACAGTTTTCTCAGCATTTGTAAGCGGACTGTCCAATATAACTTTTTTTACGGTGATATTTTCCCATCTTAAAAAATCCCGGTATTTATGCAAAAATACTTCTATAGCCATTGCCCCCATAGAAAATCCATATAAAATAAATTCATTTTTATTCTTAGTGTTCTTCAAATATTTTATGGTGGAGTACACATCATCTGCAAACCTGCTTCCAAGAAATGTCCTTGAGCCGTCAGATTTCCCTGAATTCCTTAGGTCGGGTAGGAATATGGCGTAATCTTCAGATAATCCCTTTTTCTTTATTAAAGATAAGTACTGCAAGCATGCAAGTCTGTTTGAATTCCTTCCGTGTATAAAAACTATTACCTTTTTAGAATATATATTTTTTGAGTTTATGAACCAGCCACTCAGCCTCAGCCCTTCCTTTGAGTGGTACTTACATTCAGAAAATTTAAAACCGTAATTTTCAGGATCTTTTTTGCTTCCCAGTCCATATTTTTTTACAAGATCTTTGTTACTGAACACGTCCTGAAAGCTTACCCTCCTGCTTTTTTCTATCTTATTCAAAAAATAAGCTATAAAATAGGCCATTAGCACAAGAAATATAAGCAAGAACCCCAGTAAAAAATTCAGCATTCTCAAGTTACTCCCCCTCTAGTAAAATCGGTATTTTCCTTTCTGCATAAGGCTTAACTATACCGTAAATCTTCGATGCCCTTAAGTCAAAGTCTAGCATCTCCTTTTCATCTATCCCCAGTCTCTTTTCTACATTTTTTAAGTTTGTAAAAAGATCCACACCTTTTTCCGACAGTTCAGTTTTTATCTTTTTCAAATACTTTGAACCCTTTTTAGTAAAACCCAAAACCCTTATATAGTATAGCTTTTCCCTCGCCTTTTTAGTAAATTTATCGGTTATACCCAAAATTATATGCGTCAGCACCCTCTGCATCCTTGCATTTGTGTATCTCTTAGTCATTAGATCACTGTAGAATCCGCTAAAGTCGTCATTATCTAGGGCACATCTATAAAGTCGATTTTCCAGCCCTACCTCCATATCCTGTATGTTAGGCAACTCTTCTTTAGACCTCAGTATCTCATATCTCAATAGGTGGTAGTAATCCTCTAAAAAAGTTACACTTCCGCTGTCATACTCTTTTTTTATTACCTCGTAGCTCACTTTAGGCACAACGCCCATAACCTCATTGACTCTACCCTCTGACAAAAGGTGTCTTATGGAAGTGGCGCTGGCTATTTCGCCGACTATATCCTTGCTATGGTAACCGACGGCCTCCCTTTTTATTGCGAGTGGAACGATATTTGAACCTATTTTTTTTATGGACTTTATGTACTCAACACCGAGTATGTCATTTGGGTTTAATGCTCCCTGTTCACCGATAAATTCGCTTATCGTCCTATCCAACGCATTCGGAAAGGAGATCCCCTCTGCCAGGTGTTCCTTCAATATATTCTGAAAACTTTCATCTTCTTCTATACTCGCTATTTTTTCTAGCCTTTCTAAATCCGCTGTCTCAGATCCGAAAACTACAGATGCTGCTCCTAGGGCATCTAAAATCCTGATCCCGCCCTCTGCAAAAATTTCAGCAGACTGGTTTGAAAAATAAACCGGCATCTCCACTACTATGTCCACACCATTTTTAAGTGCCATCTCTGCCCTCTTCCATTTATTTATAAGGGCTGGCTCCCCTCTTTGCAAAAAATCCCCACTCATTACCGCTATGGCCACCTCTGCACTGCTCAGCTTTTTAGATCTATCTAAGTGCAGCTTGTGTCCATTGTGAAATGGATTATACTCGACTATGAGTCCTACAGCGTCCATAAGTCTCCTCTTCCCTCTAATTTCTTCTAATTATATCACAGGTTTATCCAAAAAAAAAGGAGGCGACGCCTCCATTAAATTTTAAAGTGGTAGTGCTACTCTTTCCGTTACTCCGTCCACACTATACTCCACATATATTCTTTCAGGCATGTTGTTTGGATTTTTAATGTTTATAACCAGCCATTTATTTTGATAAAATCCAGGCATAATATCGAATTTTCCCGACAAAAGATGGGTTTCTGGAAATATCTTTCCTGTCTGTATTTCCTTCCTCTCCCTGTTAAATTCATCTATAGTAAGTGATGTTATCCCACCAAGCACCATTCCAAGTCCAACATCGCTCCAGTTATCGTCTCCAAACACGGCAAGCAGGCTGCCTCCTAAAAAGAGCGAGGTAAAAAAAGTGCTGCGGTTGAACTCTCTTCTTTTCTTTTCCTGATCCATAGCATCATGCCAACCAAGAATTTCCTCCCCAGAAATTACTGTTATTAAGCTGTTTAAGGCCGCATTATTAAAGTCAACAGAAACATTACTTATACTTACCTTATTACCACTTCTATTTTCAAATGTAAAACCTATGAATTTATAGTAGTCGTTGCTCAGAGCCCTCTCTAGCCTGCCGCTGACAACTAAGCCTCCTTCAGTAATTTTTTCTTTTTTCAATGTGTTATACGGTTCTACAACTTGTCTGGCGTATCTACCTTTATGGACTGTGGCACAAGAAAGCATAGAAATCATAATAATAAACAATAAAATACGCTTGATTTTCACGCTTACCCCTCCTAATCTTTTAGACTTAAAGTTTCATAGTAGTATTCAGCCATCATGCTCCCTTTCCTTCTGGAATTTTGTATTTTAATTTGAAATTTAACTTAAAATATAATATAATCTACGTATTTCTTAATCCATGGAGGTAAGCTAATGTTGATCGCTTTTGATATAGGAAACACACATATAGTCACTGGAGTTTTTGATACAAATGGGAATCTTCTCTTAAATTTCAGGGTCTCTAGTAAAGAGAACCTGACGGAAGATGAGCTGTTTTCATACCTTAAAAACATAGCCGATTTTAACAATGTTGAACTGAAAAATGTAGACGGGGTCATAATTTCTTCAGTAGTTCCAAGTTTAGTTACTATATTCAAATATCTTTCTAAAAAGTATTTCAGTATCGATCCAATTATCGTAGGACTTGATCTAAAGCTTCCTTTCTCATTTTCAAAAGAGATGAATCCGGACGGCTTCGGTGCGGATAGGATAATAGGAATAACCGAGGCTCTAAAGATTCACCCTGAAAAAAACCTTGTGGTATTTGACTTCGGTACAGCTACTACATATGAAATACTTAAAAACGGGGTATATATAGGCGGTGGCATCCTGCCAGGAATCAATATGTCTATAAACTCTCTTTTCGGCAATACTGCAAAGCTTCCAAAAGTCAGCTTTGAGAAACCAACAACCATTATGGGTAGAAACACTGTTGAGCAGATAAAGGCAGGAGTATTTTTTGGATATATAGGCCAGATAAAAGAGATCATAAAGGAAATCAAAAAACATCTCGATAATCCTCTAGTGCTCTCTACAGGTGGACTAGGCTTGCTTGTATCTAACGAAATCGATGACATAAACGAATTTATACCCGAACTCAGTATAAAGGGGCTTTACACCTTGTACCAAATGAACAAATAGATCTTGTGTACTATGAAAGAGTCATTTGTTATCCTGAAGTTTTTTGACTTATTTTAAACACATCACTATTAAAATACGTATATGTCAAATTAAAGTTTAAACTTTTTTTCTACTTTTAAAATATAATTACAAATTTATACAAAATTTATACAAAATTGTAACAAGCGCACAATCTTTTGATGGCAGGGAAGAACTCCCTGCCTTTTTCTTTTGAAAACACTGAGATATGTCATTTTTGTAAAGTGATTTTTGTAACAAAACTATGTTTTTTTTTAAAATATTAATTTCACATCACACCCTTCGTTACTTTTTTATCTTTTAATATTCTATGATTGTAATGTTTTAATCTTTTGTTTTATTCACTTTTACAGGGATTCTTAAATTTGCCTTGTTTTTTGAGATTAAAATCAAAATTTTATTTTCACATGATTCACAAGTGACTTTTTTATTTAGCTTTTCATTCCATTGACAGCTTATTTTTTATAACATATACTCTTGAATGTAGAACGATTTGAGTACATATTGTCCATACTTTTAATTTGTATCCTATATTGTTTATTCAATATTAATATAATTAATAAAAATTCAGGAGGTTATTCAGAATGGAAAAAGTAAACAAAAATTACGGTCTTATCAAAAACTACGGTAACGGTCAATTCTTAGATTCTGATGCGGAGAAAATAGATATCTACTCTCCACTTGACGGATCTATCATAGGACAAACTTACTCTTCTGGCATGAAAGAACTTGATGAAATAGTCCAAAAGGCAAAATTAGCTCAACCTAAATGGGCAGCACTTTCTATGAAAAGTCGTTCTCAAGTTATGTATAAGTACCGTGAACTTCTGTTAAAAAATAGAGACGAACTTGCTGAAATAAATCATATAGAAAACGGAAAAACCCTTGACGAAGCTTACGGTGGGGTTGACAAGGCAATAGAGATAGTTGAATACGCATGCAGTATACCTTCGACTGCACCAAATAGGGTTCAAATGGTAAGTAGAGGGGTAGAGTGTAAAACTGAGTATGTTCCACTTGGGGTCGTGTCGTCAATAACTCCATTCAACTTCCCTGTAATGGTTCCTCACTGGACTACACCTCAAGCTTTAATGATGGGAAACGCTGTTGTGCTTAAGCCATCGGAGCTTACACCTATATGTTCTGCAAAAATGGGTGAACTTTTAAAGGAAGCTGGACTTCCAGACGGTATATTTAATGTAGTAAACGGTGGAAAAGATATCGTTGAAGCTATTTGCGACCACCCAGACATAAAAGCAATTTCATTTGTTGGATCGACTCCAGTTGCAGAAATTGTTTACAGAAGAGCTTCTTCTAACCTAAAAAGAGTCCTTGCTCTTGGAGGGGCTAAAAACCACTTGATAGTTACACCTGACGCACACACAGAGATGGCTTCAAATGACATCCTTGCAGCTGCTACAGGTATGGCCGGGCAACGTTGCATGGCGGCTTCAGTTGTAATTGCTGTAGGGGATTCTGACCATATAGTAAAAGCTATCTGTGAAAAAGCTGAAAAACTAATCCCTGGAGACACTATGTCGACTATCATCTCAGAAGCAGCAATAGCAAAAATCGTGGCTTACCTTGAAAGAGTAGAAAAAGCAGGCGCTAAGATTCTGGTTGACGGTAGAAAATTCAAAGCAAAATACGATAACGGTGGTTACTTCTTCGGACCTTCAGTTATAGATTACAGAGGTACAAACGTCGAAATGCCGGCTGAAGAGATCTTCGGACCTACACTTGAAATCTTAGGTGCTGAAAATATCCACGAAGCTTTTGAAATCCAACAAAAATCTCCTTATGGAAACGCTACATCAATCTTCACACAAAACGGTAGATCAGCAATGGAAGCTGCTTCCATGATGGATGCAGGTATGTGTGGTGTAAACATCGGAGTTCCAGTTCCACGTGATCCGTTCTCATTCGGTGGAATAAAAGGATCTAAATATGGACACGGAGACATTACAGGTGAATCTTCACTTGAATTCTGGGCAAACTTAAGAAAACTTACAACAAAATGGAATCCAGAAGATAAAACAGACTGGATGAGTTAAAATACTAGAACAAAAAAAGGGCTCTCATTTTATGAGAGCCTATGTTTTCTATGGACGCAAAAGCTTTTATTAAAGCAGTTAAAAGGGGGAAGCTTTTATGAAAATAGGGGTTCCAAGAGAGATAAAACAGGACGAAAACCGTGTAGGACTTACCTCAGAAGGAGTAGCACAGCTAACTCGCCTAGGTCATGATGTGTTCGTCGAAAAAGGGGCAGGCAAAAATATAGGTATTTCAGATGAAAACTATCTGTCCTCTGGCGCCATTATTCTAGATTCCTTAGAAGAGGTGTATAAAAACTCCAATTTAATTGTAAAAATAAAGGAACCCCAAGATAAGGAGCTCCCTTTTATAAGTTCAAAGCACACTTTATTCACTTTTTTACACCTTGCTGCAAACCGCAAGCTGACAAAATCCCTGATGGATTCAGGAGCTACCTGTATAGCCTATGAAACAGTCCAGCTTGAAGACGGCTCTCTGCCAATACTTACACCAATGTCTGAAATAGCCGGAAGAATGGCAGTACAAGTAGGCGTTAACTTCCTCCAAACACAATTTGGTGGGAAAGGAGTACTACCAGGAGGAGTCCCAGGAGTAAAAAGAGGAAAAGTAGTCGTCTTAGGAGCTGGAACTGCTGGTCAGGGGGCTATTATGTGCGCCGTAGGAATAGGAGCTGAAGTGTCTGTTTTAGATTTGGATATGCGAAAGCTGAGGTATTTAGAAGATATCTATAGAAACAGGATAAGCACCCTATACTCATCCCCTTCAAATATAGAAAAAGAAATAAAAAAAGCCGACCTTATAGTTGGCACCGTACTCATTCCAGGAGCAAAGGCTCCTAAACTGATTAAAAAAGAAGACCTTAAAAAACTAGAACCAGGTACAGTTTTAGTGGACGTCTCTATAGATCAAGGCGGATGCTTTGAATTATCCCATCCAACAACACATAGCAATCCGATATTTAAAGCAGAGGATACTGTGTTCTACTGTGTTGCTAACATGCCTGGGGCGTTTGCTCGCACTTCTACATATGCTCTTACTAACATAAGCTTGAAATATGTTATCGAGATAGCTGAAAAAGGCGTAGAAGAAGCTTGCAGGTCAAAAGAGTTATTCCGCGGAGTAAATATATACAAAGGCAAGCTAGTGTATAAAAAAATAGCAGAAGACTTAAACCTCCACTACACAAGTTTAAAATTTTAAAAGCAGGCTAAATGCCTGCTTTTTTAATCTTCTACCTCTTCTACATATACTTCCTCCAGCCTACCTATTCTAAACTCACGATCTGTAATGGCATACTCCTCAGGATTACTTATAAACAGCTCAAACTCTACTTTGTTAACACCATTTGTCCCAACAGAATAATCTTTCACCACTCTTCCAATCCTGTTTCCTATCTTCACCTCTATCTTTTTCAGTTTGTTCAAAAATATCTGAGAAGCATCATAATCCAGATTCAATAAGTCTTCTAAAGCCCCCTCCTGAAATATTATCTCCCCCTTTTTGAGCTCTCCGGATCTAACGCTGTCGGCCAGCATCTCCATAAACTTTATAACAAGCGGCATATATACGTTAGACACCTCTTCCTCTATGAGGTCTAGCATTCTTCTTGTGTGGGGTCCAAAGCTATGATATATCCTGTCAGCCTCTTCTTTTTCTTCGTTTAGCTCGTCTACGGCATCATATATATACTCTATTCTTTCAGTATCATACTCATCTTTTGCCATTAATGATAGTATAGTATTCAGGTCTATCTCTCGTTTCTTAAATTCCTCTATGATTATTCTTTCGGTCTCTACTACACTTGTATAGATGGTGCCATTTAGTTTTTCCAGTGCTAATAGGAGGCTTTTGTAATATTCTCTCTCCTCGCTCCCACCTTCTTTAGACGAAGATATAGCGTCTTCTATCCCTACGAGGAGTTCTGTTTCGAAATATCTTAAAAGTAGCCTCAAGTCTTTTAAATTGAGCGTAAATTTTACTTGTGCTCTTATCCTTTCTACATCGGAATCTTTTATATCATCAAATTTATCCTTCAAGTCATCTTTATCATCCATAGTAAGCCCCCCCTAATGTTTTACTCATATTTTATATACTGATTTTTTTAAAAAAATCTTCTAAAAAATAAAAAGAGTGTAGAAATTCTACACCCCTGACTTTAATAAATTAAATTTCTTTTGCTAGTTCTGCTCGAGTTTTTCCATTTACTTCCAAAGCAACCGCTTCGAATTCCTCTAATACTTCCTCGTCTTCCTGCACAAAAACTAAATTCAGCAAATGGATAGTTAAAAAATTGGCTACAAATCCTGGAACTATCTCATAAAGTAAAGATCCAAATCCAATATTTTTCCAAAGCACAAGCACTATTGTCCCCACAAGCATCCCACCTAGCGCCGATTGCCATGTAGTTTTTTTGGAGAAAATCGACATTATAACCAAAGGTCCAAAAGCAGCTCCAAACCCTCCCCAAGCATAGGATACCAGTGCAAGCACTTGCGCATTTGGTTTAAGAGCCATAAAAAGGGCTATGATTGATATTATCAAAACGCATATTCTGCCTACCAAAATAAGCTCCTTTTCGCTAGCATCCCTTTTTATAAGATGCTGATAAAAGTCTTCCGTCAAAGTCGAAGACGAAACTAAAAGTTGGGAATCGATCGTAGACATTATGGCTGACAGTATAGCCGCCAATAAAATCCCACCTACCCAAGGATTGAATAGCTCCCTTATCATAACTATAAACACTTTTTCTGCATCCCCGGATATCTGTGACAAGTCTGAGAATAATGCTATTGCAACCATTCCAACAGCTATGGCCCCCACCAAGGATATGAAAACCCAGACAATCGCTATAGTCATAGACTTCGGCAGCTCCTTTATAGATTTTATACTCATAAATCTAGAGAGTATGTGAGGCTGTCCAAAATATCCAAGCCCCCAAGCCATTGTTGATATAACCGCAATCAAGGTGAGACTTCCGCTACCGTTTGAAAATATGCTTGTAGATACCTCTTTTATGTCCATAGCCTTTAATATCTCAGTACTTCCACCTACATGCTTATACGCGACAAAGGGAACCACCAATATAGCTAGGAACATGAGCACTCCTTGGAAGAGGTCTGTCCAGCATACAGCCAGAAAACCACCTAAAAATGTATACAAAACTATAACAACAGTTCCTATTACTACTGCCACCGTATAGTTCATATTAAACATAGATTCGAAAAGTTTACCGGAAGCCACAAGTCCGGACGATGAATATATTGTAAAAAATATTAAGGTGATTATAGCAGATATATTCCTTAGAAGTCCTGTCGGGTCTTTGAACCTCTTTTCAAAAAACGTCGGCAGAGTCAATGAATTCGTTTTTTCAGTGTACACTCTTAGTCTAGGTGCTATGAGCTTCCAGTTTAAATAAGTTCCTATAAAAAGTCCAATGGCTATCCAGGCCTGGTTAATCCCAAACAGGTACACAGCCCCAGGAAGCCCCATTAAAAGCCATCCGCTCATGTCACTTGCCTGAGCGGAAAGTGCAGTTACCCAAGAGCCCATGCCACGTCCGCCCAAAAGATAATCCTCCAGGTTACTCGTCTTTTTATAAAAGTAGATTCCAACTCCCATTAAAAAAACAAGATAAAAAGTAAATGTTAAAATAGTCTCTAATCCTACCAAATTTCTTCCTCCTTATACTACAATATTCTCTTTGTTATATTCTTTTTTTTATAAAAAAAAAGACAAGCATTAATTTGTCTCTTAGAAAACTTGATATATAATAACTTAAAATCATCTTCTTAAAACTTAAAACATATATTTAATATTTTTTTAATCTATTATATCTTATCAATAAATCAGTATAATATAAATTAGTATAAATTGTCAAATAATTATAGCATTATCAGTACTGAAGTCTAGAATCAAATTCACTCTTTTACAATTAAAATTAAAATAATTTTTTAATATAAAATGAATAAAATTAAAAAAAGACAATTAAATGCC
>QKCP01000061.1 GCA_003246855.1 Ilyobacter polytropus | reverse complement strand
AGACTTCACGTCAGAAGTATACGTACTAACTAAAGAAGAGGGAGGAAGACATACTCCATTCTTCACAGGATACAGACCACAATTCTACTTTAGAACAACAGACATCACAGGATCAGTAAACCTACCAGAAGGAGTAGAAATGGTAATGCCTGGGGATAACATCGAGATGACAGTACAATTAATTCACCCAATTGCGATGGAAGAAGGACTAAGATTCGCGATAAGAGAAGGTGGAAGAACAGTAGCATCTGGAGTTGTTTCAACAATAGTTAAATAGTTAAGTTATTTGTTTCAAATTTTACTTTTGTAAAAGAAACAAAAAGCTTTTCATATTTTTCAAATTATGATATAATGTTAAAACTGATGGAATGGCGAAGGCTGATGCCCTCGCCATTCTAATGAAAAATAATAACAATAGCGGACTTTGAAAATTGTATAGGAGGTGCAAGACTTTAAATGGCTTCAAACAAATTAAGAATTTATTTAAAAGCTTACGATCATAAATTATTAGATCAATCTGCGAAAAAGATAGCCGAGGTAGCTAAAAAATCAGGTGCTGAGATTGCGGGACCTATGCCGCTACCAACAAAAATTAAAAAGTACACAGTACTTAGATCAGTTCACGTGAACAAAGATTCAAGAGAACAATTCGAGATGAGAGTTCACAAAAGAGTGGTTGAGATTAAAAACTCAAACCAAGGAACTATCAAAGCGTTAACTTCTGTTAACTTACCTTCAGGGGTAGGAATCGAAATTAAACAAGCTTAATTTGTTTGATTTTATTATTTTGTAGGTAGAACTTTCGGTATTATTTAGTTTAATATAGATATAACTTACATAATAATACAAGTTGGCAAGTAGAACCACGAGGAACAGTTGTCAACCAATATATTATTTGATGGAGGTAAAAAGATGTCAGGAATTTTAGGAAAAAAAATTGGAATGACACAAATTTTTGAAAATGGAAAATTTGTTCCAGTTACAGTAGTAGAAGCGGGACCTAACTACGTGCTACAAAAGAAAACTTCTGAAAAAGAAGGGTACACGGCACTTCAAATAGGTTTTGACGAAAAGAAAGAAAAAAACACAACTAAGCCTATGATGGGGATCTTTAAAAAAGCGGGAGTGAAACCGTTAAGATTCGTTAAAGAGCTTAGAATTGACTCTGTTGAAGGTTATGAGTTAGGGCAAGAAATCAAAGTTGATTCGTTTGAAGGTGTCGAGTATGTGGATATAACAGGAACTTCTAAAGGTAAAGGGACTGCAGGGGTTATGAAGAGACATAACTTCGGTGGAAACAGAGCTACTCACGGGGTTTCTAGAAACCACAGACTTGGAGGATCAATCGGACAATCGTCATTCCCTTCAAAAGTATTAAGAGGATTGAAAATGGCTGGAAGATTAGGTAACGCAGCAGTAACTGTGCAAAACCTAAAAGTTGTTAAAGTTGATTCGGAGAACAATGTAATGTTGATAAAAGGTGCCGTTCCAGGATCGAAAAACGGATACCTAGTAATCAAACCAGCTAACAAGAAGTAGTTTGACTTAGAGGAAGGAGGAGAATAATGCCAGTTTTATTAGATATATACAATCTATCAGGTGAGAAAACAGGAACTGTAGAAGCTATGGACGCGGTTTTTGGCATTGAGCCTAATAAAGCTGTATTACACGAAGTGTTGACTGCGGAACTAGCAGCAGCTAGACAAGGGACAGCAGCTACAAAAACAAGAGCAATGGTAAGAGGTGGAGGAAGGAAGCCTTTCAGACAAAAAGGGACTGGAAGAGCTAGACAAGGTTCTATAAGAGCACCTCACATGGTTGGAGGAGGAGTAACTTTCGGACCTCAACCAAGATCGTACGAGAAAAAAGTAAATAAAAAAGTAAGAAAGCTAGCTATTAAATCAGCGCTTTCTGAAAAAGTAAGAGAAGGTAACATAGTAATTATCGAAGGAGTTATCGAAACTCCTAAAACTAAAACTATAGTTGCTTTAACAAAAGCCTTGGAAGCGAACAACAAACAAATGTTCGTAGTAAGCAACTTAGCAACTGATGCTGACTTCAACCTATACCTGTCAGCTAGAAACTTAGAAAATGCTGTTGTATTACAACCAAGCGAACTAGGTGTTTACTGGTTACTGAAACAAGATAAAGTAATCGTAACAAAAGAAGCACTTAAGGCTATTGAGGAGGTGCTAGCATAATGACTGCTTACGAAATAATAAAAAAACCAATCGTCACAGAGAAATCTGAGATTTTAAGAAGAGAGTCTAATAGATACACTTTCGAAGTGAACCCTAAAGCCAACAAAATTGAGATCGGAAAAGCCGTTGAGGCGATCTTCAACGTTAAAGTAGAAGGGGTAGCTACTTCGAGCATCAAATCTGTAACTAAAAGACACGGGATGAAATTATACAAAACTCAAGCTAAGAAAAAAGCAATAGTGAAAGTAAAAGAAGGGGACAAAATAACTTATTTTGAAACTGTGTAAGGCATGAGTTTGACAGATGATTATAGGTCTAAAATTTTCAAATGGAGGTAAAGAAGCTTATGGCGATCAAGAAGTTAAAAGCTATCACTAACGGAACTAGACATATGTCGCTTCTTGTTAGTGAAGATATAGATAGCGTAAGACCTGAGAAATCTTTGACAGTGCCACTAAAATCTGCTTATGGTAGAGATAACTTTGGGCACAGAACAGGAAGAAACAGACAAAAAGGTCACAAAAGATTATACAGAATAATCGATTTCAAAAGAAACAAAATGGACGTACCGGCAAAAGTTGCTTCAATCGAGTATGATCCAAACAGAACATCTAACATCGCGCTACTAAACTATGTAGATGGAGAAAAAAGATACATACTAGCGCCTAAAGGTCTAAAAAAAGGCGACACTGTAATGACTGGTAAAAACGCTGAGTTCAAACCAGGAAATGCACTGAAATTAGCAGACCTACCAGTGGGAACTCAAATACACAACATCGAATTACAACCTGGAAGAGGTGGACAAATCGCTAGATCGGCAGGAACTGCTGCAAGACTAGTTGCTAAAGAAGGAACTTACTGTCACGTTGAGATGCCTTCTGGAGAACTAAGATTAATCCACAAAGACTGCATGGCTACAATCGGTGAAGTAGGAAACTCTGAGCACGGACTAGTATCAATTGGTAAAGCAGGAAGAAACAGAAACATGGGAAGAAGACCTCATGTGAGAGGATCTGCAATGAACCCAGTTGATCACCCACACGGAGGAGGGGAAGGGAGAACTCCTATCGGAAGAAAATCTCCAGTTACTCCATGGGGTAAACCAACACTTGGTGTTAAGACTAGAGGTAAAAAATCATCAGATAAATTTATCGTAAGAAAAAGAAAATCTAAATAATTTCTGAGAGGAGGCAATACTTAAATGGCTCGTTCGTTAAAAAAAGGACCTTTCATTGACCACCACTTAAAGAAAAAAGTGTTAGAAGCAGTAGAGAGTGGTAATGTAAAAGCAATAATCAAAACTTGGTCTAGAAGATCAACTATTTTCCCTGAATTCGTTGGGCTAACTTTCGGAGTATACAACGGGAAAAAACATATACCTGTTCATGTGACAGAGCATATGGTTGGACATAAACTAGGTGAGTTCGCACCAACAAGAACTTATCACGGACACGGAAAAGACGCTAAAAAAGGTAAGAAAAAATAAAAATTGATTCCTATTATTAAATAGATAGATTTATGAGAGGAGGCTTTAATAGTGGAAGCTAAAGCAGTAACACGTTTTGTGAGACTATCTCCAACAAAAGCTAGATTAGTGGCTGACTTAGTAAGAGGAAAATCAGCTGTACAAGCTTTAGATATATTACAGTTCACAAATAAAAAAGCGGCAAAAATAATCAAGAAAACATTGGCATCGGCAATAGCTAATGCGACAAACAACTTTGATATGGATGAAGAAAAACTATACGTTTCAACTATAATGGTTAACCAAGGACCGGTTTTGAAAAGAATCAGTCCAAGAGCAATGGGGAGAGCGGACATTATAAGAAAACCAACAGCTCACATTATTGTAGCGGTAAGCGAAAAGTAATAAGGAGGTATGAAGAGTGGGACAAAAGGTAGATCCTAGAGGACTAAGACTTGGAATTACAAGAACTTGGGATTCTAGCTGGTATGCAGACAAGAAAGAGTATGCTAAATACTTTCATGAAGATATCGAGATCAAAGAATTGATCAAAAAAACTTACTACCATGCTGGAATCGCGAAAATCAACATTGAAAGAACATCACCTTCGCACGTTGTTGTGATTATTCATACAGCAAAAGCTGGTATTGTTATTGGTAGAAAAGGTTCAGAAATAGAGGCTTTAAAAGCTAAGTTAGAGTTACTAACTGGTAAAAAAGCTACTATAAAAGTACAAGAAGTAAAACAGTTCAACAAAGACGCGGTACTTGTTGCTGAAAACATCGCAACATCTATCGAGAGAAGGGTAGCTTACAAAAGAGCGGTAAACCAAGCTATCATGAGAGCTGAAAGAGCAGGAGCCTTAGGGATAAAAGTAATGGTTTCTGGAAGATTAAACGGAGCTGAGATCGCAAGATCTGAATGGTCAGTATCAGGAAAGGTACCTCTACATACATTAAGAGCTGACATAGAATACGCAACAGCGACAGCACGTACAACTTATGGAGCCATCGGAATAAAAGTATGGATATACCACGGTGAAGTTCTTCCAACTAAAAGGGAAGGGGGCGAAGAGTAATCATGTTGATGCCTAAAAGAACAAAACACAGAAAAAGCTTCAGAGGTAGAATGAAAGGGAAAGCTCAAAGAGGAAACACAGTAGCTTTCGGTGACTTCGGATTACAAGCTCTAGAAGCACACTGGATTACAAATAGACAAATCGAAGCATGTAGGGTAGCTATAAACAGAACGTTCAGAAGGGAAGGGGACACTTACATAAGAATATTCCCTGACAAACCTATCACAACAAGACCAGCCGGAGTAAGGATGGGTAAAGGTAAAGGTAACGTTGAAGGTTGGGTATGCGTAGTGAAACCTGGAAGAATCATGTTCGAAGTTGGCGGAGTTACTGAAGAGAAAGCAGTTGCTGCTTTGAGAAAAGCATCGATGAAACTACCTATCGCATGTAAAATCGTAAAAAGAGAGAACGGTGGTGATAATTAATGAAAGCTAAGGAAATAAGAGCACTAGCAACGGAAGATTTAGTTGCAAAATGTAAGGAGCTAAAGGAAGAATTATTCAACCTGAAATTCCAACTTTCATTAGGTCAACTAACTAATACTGCTAAAATCAGAGAAGTAAGAAGAGACATAGCTAGGATAAAAACTGTCTTAATTGAAAGATAAGGATAGAATAGTTCGGAAAAACATATTTATGTAAGGAGGTTGAAAACTTGCGTAACGAGAGAAAAGTAAGAGAGGGTATCGTTGTTTCTGACAAAATGGACAAAACGGTAGTTGTCATGGAAGAAGTAATGTCATTCCACCCACTTTATAACAAAAGAGTAAAAAAATCTGTTAAATATAAAGCTCATGACGAGAACAACGTTTGCAAAAGTGGAGACAAAGTAAAAATCATGGAGACTAGACCATTATCGAAAGATAAAAGATGGAGAGTCGTTGAAATATTAGAAAAAGCGAAGTAATAATTAAGCTATTTGAGAGGAGGATAACTTAATGGTACAACAACAAACAATCCTTAATGTTGCTGATAACTCTGGAGCTAAAAAGCTTATGGTTATTAGAGTACTAGGTGGATCTAAAAGAAGATTCGGTAGAATCGGAGATGTAGTTGTAGCGTCAGTTAAAGAGGCTGTCCCTGGCGGAAACGTAAAAAAAGGGGATGTTGTTAAGGCTGTTGTGGTTAGAACTAAAAAAGAAACTAGAAGAGAAGACGGTTCATACATAAAATTTGACGACAACGCAGGAGTTGTTCTTACGGCAAACTTAGAAGCTAGAGGAACAAGGATTTTCGGACCAGTAGCAAGAGAATTAAGGGCAAAAGGTTTCATGAAAATAGTATCTCTTGCACCTGAAGTAATATAAGAGAGGAGGCAGTAATTGTGGCTAAACCTAAAATAAAGTTCGTTCCTGATAAAATTCACGTAAAATCTGGAGACACAGTATATGTAATCTCTGGTAAAGATAAAGGAAAAACTGGAAAAATAGTAAAAGTGTTCCCTAAAAAAGGAAAAATCGTAGTTGAAGGCATAAATGTAGTAACTAAACATTTAAAACCAACTCAAATGAACCCACAAGGCGGAGTTGTTACAAAGCCTGCTCCAATTTTCTCATCTAAAGTAATGGTGTATGATGAAAAAGCTGGAAAACCAACAAGAATCGGTTACAAAGTCGTTGACGGGAAAAAAGTAAGATACTCAAAAGTATCTGGAGAAGTTCTATAAGAAGGGAGGATAACGTAAGTGTCTAAATACGTTTCTAGATTACAAACTAAATATAATGAAGAAATCGTACCTGCTCTTATGTCTGAGTTAGGGCTTAAAAACGTAATGGAAGCTCCTAAACTAGAGAAGATCGTAGTGAATATGGGAGTTGGAGAGGCTACTCAAAACGTTAAGCTAATGGATGCTGCTATAGGTGACTTAACTATCATAACTGGGCAAAAACCTGTTGTTAGAAAAGCTAAGAAATCAGAAGCAGGATTCAAACTAAGAGAAGGAATGCCTATCGGTGCAAAAGTTACATTAAGAAAAGAAAGAATGTACGACTTTTTAGATAGACTAGTAAATGTGGTATTACCAAGGGTAAGAGACTTCGAAGGAATTTCGGCTAAAGCATTTGATGGAAGAGGAAACTACTCTTTAGGATTAGTTGATCAGTTAGTTTTCCCTGAAATCGAATACGATAAAGTTGAAAAACTTTTCGGTATGTCAATCACTATCGTTTCTTCGGCTAAAAACGACGAAGAGGGGAGAGCTTTATTAAAAGCTTTCGGAATGCCTTTCAAAAAATAATTAAGGAGGTAAACTCTAATGGCTAAAAAAGCAATGGTTCAGCGTGAAATCAAAAGAGAAAAATTAGTAGATAAATACGCTGCAAAAAGAGCTGAATTAAAAGCGAAAGCTAAACAAGGAGATTTAGAAGCAGTAGAAGCATTATCTAAACTACCTAGAAACGCATCTCCTACAAGGCTTAGAAATAGATGTGAAATCAACGGAAGACCTAGAGGTTACATGAGAGAGTTCGGAATCTCGAGAGTACAGTTCAGACAATTAGCTGGAGCGGGAGTAATCCCTGGGGTAAAGAAATCAAGCTGGTAAGAGATATAGATAATAGGAAGGAGGATAAGTGTAGATGTATTTAACAGATCCAATTGCAGATATGCTAACAAGGGTTAGAAACGCAAACTCAGCAATGCATGAAAAAGTGGATGTGCCTTTTTCTAAAATGAAAGAAGCGGTAGCTAACATCTTAAAAGAAGAAGGATACATTTTAAACTATAAAGTGATAACTGATGGAAACAAGAAAAACATCAGAGTTTATCTAAAATATGACGGTAAAGAAAGAGTAATCAAAGGGTTGAAAAGAATATCTAAACCTGGAAGAAGGGTTTACTCTTCAGTAGAAGAAATGCCTAGAGTACTATCTGGACTAGGAATCGCAATTGTTTCAACGCCAAAAGGAGTAGTAACTGACAGAACTTGTAGAGCAGAAAAAGTCGGCGGAGAAGTTCTTTGCTTCGTATGGTAATATCTAAAGTGGAGGTGTAATTAGATGTCAAGAGTAGGTAAAAAGCCTGTTGTAATACCTGCTGGTGTAGAAGTTACTATCAATGCAACTGAAGTAACTGTAAAAGGCCCTAAGGGAACTTTAAGTAAAAAATTCTATGATGAATTGACTATAAAACAAGAAGACAATCAAATTATAGTAGAGAGACCAAACGACCTTCCAAACGTAAGAGCTTTGCACGGAACTGCAAGAGCCCTTATCAACAATATGGTAGTTGGAGTATCTCAAGGGTTTAGAAAAACTCTGGAACTAGTAGGGGTTGGATACAGAGCTAAAGCTGCAGGAAAAGGGCTAGAGCTTTCACTAGGATACTCGCATCCAGTAGTTATCAACGAGGTTTCTGGAATTACTTTCACAGTAGAAGGTAACACGAAAGTCCACGTAGACGGGATCGAGAGAGAAGTTGTAGGCCAAGTAGCTGCTGATATCAGAGCTAAAAGAGCTCCTGAACCTTACAAAGGAAAAGGGGTTAAGTACTCTGACGAGGTTGTTAGAAGAAAAGAAGGTAAGAAATCGTAAGGTAGCTTAAGGTAAAGGAGGTTAACGGAGTTGTTTAAAAAAGTTGACAGAAAAGCTGTGAAAAATAGAAAACACGCATCAATCAGAAGTAAAATCTCTGGTACAGCGGAAAAACCGAGACTAGCTGTTTACAGATCAAATAACAACATCTTTGCGCAATTAATTGACGATGTTAATGCTGTAACTTTGGCATCTGCTTCAACTATAGATAAAGAACTAAAAGCTGAAGTTAAACACGGTGGAAATGTTGAATCTGCTAAAATGGTGGGGAAAAAGCTTGCTGAAAGAGCTGCGGCTAAAGGTATAGAGACTGTAGTTTTTGATAGAGCGGGATATAAATACACTGGAAGAATCCAAGCACTAGCAGATGCTGCTAGAGAAGCTGGACTTAAATTTTAGACAAGAGAGGAGGACAATTCTTGGCAAAGTTCAACGATAAAGATAATCAATTTAGTGAAAAAATATTAAGAATTAACAGGGTATCAAAAACTGTTAAAGGAGGAAGAAGAATATCTTTCTCTGTGCTAGCAGCTGTAGGAGATGAAAATGGTTCCATCGGATTAGGGCTTGGAAAAGCTAACGGTGTACCGGATGCCATCAGAAAAGCAATTGCTGCTGCAAAGAAAAACATGGTAAAAGTTTCTCTTAAAGGAGTAACTATTCCTCATGAACAAATTGGTAGATGGGGAGCAACTCAAGTGTGGATGAAACCTGCAACTGAAGGTACTGGAGTAATAGCTGGTTCTTCTTCAAGGGAAATCTTAGAGTTGGTAGGAGTACACGACATCTTAACTAAAGTAAGAGGGTCTAAAAATAAAATGAACGTAGCAAGAGCTACTATTGAAGGTTTAAAAGAACTAAGAAATGCAGATGAAGTTGCAAGACTTAGAGGGAAAGAAGTTAAGGATATTTTAAGCTAGGGAGGTAAAGCAAATGGCTAAGCTTAGCATAAAGCTTGTAAAAAGCACTATAGGTAGAAAACCTAACCACGTAGCTACAGTAAAATCTTTGGGTCTTAAAAAATTAAATGACGTAGTAGAACAAGAAGCTACACCTGATATATTAGGTAAAGTGAAGTTAGTTTCTTATCTATTAGAGGTAAAGGAGGTATAGTCTGTGAATTTAAATGAATTATCACCAGTTGTTCCTAAGAAAGCTAGAAAAAGAGTAGGAAGAGGAGAGTCTTCTGGTCTAGGTAAAACAGCTGGAAAAGGAAGCAATGGACAAAAGACTAGATCAGGTTCTTACGTTCACGTAGGGTTCGAAGGTGGACAAATGCCTCTAATTAGAAGAGTTCCAAAAAGAGGATTTTCTAACTCTTTATTTAAAAAAGAGTATGTAGTTATAAATTTAGATACTTTAGAAGCTAGATTTGAGGATGGAGCTGCTGTAACTCCTGAATCATTAATGGAAACTGGAGTTGTTAAAAAATTAAAAGATGGTATTAAGATTTTAGCAAATGGAGAGATAACTAAAAAGTTAGCAATCTCTGCACATAAAGTTTCTGAAGCGGCAAAAGCTAAAATAGAAGCTGCTGGTGGATCGGTAGAAATTATTGAAGTTAAAACTTTTGCTGACGTAGCTGGAAACGCAAAATAAGTAATATAAAACTGCGTTGAAACTATGTAAAACACTAATTTGGGGTGATCCTATTGGCTATATTGGAAAATTTTAATTCTAAGATTCAAGCCATTGGTAAACTGCCAGATCTCAAGAAAAAAATTGTTTTTACACTTTTGATGTTTTTAGTCGCTAGGGTGGGGACGCATATCCCTGCGCCTGGCGTAGACATTGAAAGACTTTCAAGCATGGTAGCTGGGAATGACCTTTTGGGATTCATAAATATGTTTTCCGGGGGGGCATTTACAAGAGTGTCTATATTTGCGTTAGGGGTTATGCCTTACATAAATGCGTCGATAGTGATGAGCTTGCTTGCAGTAATAATACCTAAATTGGAAGAGATTCAAAAAGAAGGGGAATCTGGTAGGAATAAGATTACACAATGGACTAGGTATTTGACGATAGCAATTGGGTGCATACAAGGCTTCGGTGTCTGTATGTGGCTTCAGAGTGTTGGTTTAGTTACAACCCCTGGTTTTATGTTTGTTATGACAACTGTAACAACCCTTACGGCTGGTACAGTATTTTTAATGTGGGTAGGAGAACAAATATCTGTTAAAGGTATTGGAAACGGAATCTCGCTTATTATATTTTTAAATATAATAGCTAGAATGCCTTCAACAATTGTTCAAACTATGCAGAAGATGTCAGGTAATAAATTTTTACTGCCAGTATTAGTTATAGTTGGCTTTTTTGCATTGGTGACAATAGCTGGAATAGTTATATTTCAGTTGGGACAAAGAAAGATCCCGGTTCATTATGTAGGTAGAGGTTTTAGTGGTAAAAACAGTGTTGCTCAAAACACTTATTTGCCAATTAAAATCAATGCTTCTGGAGTAATGCCTGTAATCTTTGCATCTGTACTCATGATGCTCCCATCACTTATAATAAATGTACTACCTTCAGACATGCCGGGGTACGTAATAATTAACAGAATGTTTCAAAGAACGCATCCTGTTTATTTAGCGCTCTATGCTGCTTTGATAGTATTTTTCTCGTTTTTCTACACTGCAATAATGTTTGATCCTGAAAAAGTCGCTGAAAACCTGAAACAAGGTGGAGGGACAGTTCCCGGAATCAGACCAGGTAGAGAGACTGTTGAATATTTGGAAAAAGTAATAATGAGAATAACTTGGGGTGGCGCTGTTTTCTTAGCTGCCATTGCAGTATTGCCGATAATTATTTTTAGTACCTTTAATCTTCCTATATTTTTCGGGGGAACAGGTGTCATAATAGTTGTTGGGGTAGCATTAGATACTGTACAGCAGATAAATGCTCACCTTGTCATGAAAGATTATAAAGGTTTTATCTAAGTTATAAATTTAGGGTTTGGAGCTTAAGCTTCTAAGCTCCAGATCTTAAACTTATAGAGTGAAGATGGCGCAGATCTACTTTTGTAAGTCTGCGTTTTAAACTTTAATTATTTAATTAATTTTTAAGGAGATGAGCTAGATGAACATAATGCTATTTGGTGCTCCAGGAGCCGGAAAAGGTACTCAAGCTAAATTTTTAATTGAGAGATATGCTATACCTCAAATTTCTACCGGAGACATACTGAGAGCGGCAATCGTAGACGGAACTGAAATGGGCTTAGAAGCCAAAAAATATATGGATGACGGGAAACTAGTTCCAGACAGCACAATCATAGGCATAATAAAAGACAGACTTCAAAAAGACGACTGTAAAAAAGGGTTCATACTTGATGGATTCCCAAGAACTATAGCGCAAGCAGAGGCTTTGGAAGAGATGATGAAAGATATGGGAATATCTTTAGACAAGGTAATATCTTTAAATGTACCTGACGAACTTATTGTAGGCAGAATAACAGGTAGAAGGGTATGCAAAGAGTGCGGAGCATCTTTCCATGTGGAGTTCAACCCGGCTAAAGAGGAAGGGAAATGCGATTTCTGCGGAGGAGAACTTATCACAAGAAAAGATGACACGGCAGAAACTGTTGAGAAAAGGCTAGAAGCTTACCATGCACAAACAGCACCACTTTTCAAATTTTACAGCGAAAAGGGTATCATGGTAGATTTAGATGGCACCAAGGAAGTAGAAGAAGTGACCAAAGATATCATAAAAGTATTAGGTTAGTTTCAGAAGAAGGAAGGCCGATATGATAATATATAAAACAAAGGCGGAAATAGAGAGAATAAGGAAGGCAAATAAGATAATCTTCGACCTCTATAGCGACGTCCTACCTGGATATATCAAACCGGGAATATCCACTTTGGAATTAGACAAGATAATAGAAGATTATATAAGAAGTAAGGGCGCTATACCAGCCACTATAGGCGTGGGAGCGGAATACGGGAATCCGTATCCGGCAGCATCATGTATATCTGTAAACGACGGAGTGGTGCACGGAATACCCAGCAAAGAGATAATACTCAATGATGGTGACATTGTCAGCATAGACGTGGTCACCAACCTAAATGGATATTTTGGCGATTCGGCCATAACATATCCTGTAGGAAATATAGATGAAAATGCGAAAAAACTATTAGAGGTAACTAAAAAAGCTAGAGATATAGGGATAGAGGAGTGCAGAGTTGGCAATAGGCTGGGGGATGTGGGATACGCAATACAAAAATACGTTGAATCCAATGGATTTACAGTTGTAAGGGATTTTTGCGGCCACGGTGTTGGCAAATCGATGCACGAAGACCCGATGGTTCCGAATTTTGGCAGAAAGGGCAGAGGGTTTAGGATAGAAGACGGCATGGTACTGGCTATAGAACCCATGGTGAATGAAGGCAGCTACAAGGTAAAAGTGCTAGCTGACGGCTGGACTGCTGTTACTAAAGACGGAAAGAGATCGGCCCATTTCGAGCACTCGGTTGCAGTTATAGATGGAAAGCCCGTTATACTTAGTAACGGCGAATAATTTTATAGATTCAGTGTTGGTATTTTCGGCAAAAAAAACTAGACTTTTTGTGAAAAAAGTGATAGACTTAATAAGTTATTTTGTGCGGTTCGAGGGGGAACTATGGCAAAAAAAGATGTAATAGAATTAGAAGGTACTATTTTAGAAGCTTTACCAAATGCAATGTTCAGAGTTGAACTGGAAAATGGACACGTAGTATTAGGGCACATTTCTGGTAAAATGAGAATGAACTACATTAAAATACTTCCTGGTGATAAGGTAATTGTACAAGTGTCGCCTTATGATCTTTCAAGAGGAAGAATAGTTTACAGAAAGAAATAAGAAAAGGAGGGAGGAAGAATGAAGGTCAGAGCATCTGTTAAACCAATTTGCGACAAATGCAAAGTAATCAAAAGACATGGGAAAATCAGAGTGATCTGTGATAACCCAAAGCACAAACAAGTTCAAGGATAAGTTTGCTGTAAAGATATGCTGTGCCGTAGGGCCGATTCCTTATGAAAAAAGGGCATATCGAGGAAAGTGTTTAGCTGGTTACTATACCAAGCGATATATATAACGTAGAAGGAGGAAATCTAAGTTGGCAAGAATAGCAGGAGTAGACATTCCAAGAAATAAAAGAGTAGAAATCGCGTTAACTTACATTTATGGAATTGGAAGACCAACTGCTCAAGATATATTGAAAGAAGCAGGGGTTAACTTTGACACAAGAGTAAAAGATTTAACAGAAGATGAAATAGGGGCAATTAGAGAAATTATCGGCAAAATAAAGGTAGAAGGGGATCTTAAAAAAGAAGTAAGACTTAACATAAAAAGACTTATGGATATAAGATGCTACAGAGGTCTAAGACACAAAATGAACCTACCTGTAAGAGGTCAAAAATCTAAAACAAACGCTAGAACTGTTAAAGGACCTAAAAGACCTATAAAAAAATAATGTCTAAAATCATATAAATGTAAGGAGGTAGCTGGACTTGGCTAAAAAAAGAGTAGCTAGTACTAAAAAGAAAAAATTAAAAAATATCCCAGTTGGGGTTGCTCATATATATTCGACTTTTAACAACACAATCGTTTCAATTACCGATAATGATGGAAAAGTAGTTACTTGGAAATCAGGTGGTACTTCAGGATTTAAAGGAACTAAAAAGGGGACTCCTTTTGCTGCTCAAATCGCAGCAGAGCAAGCGGCACAAGTTGCAATTGAAAACGGGATGAAAAAGGTAGAAGTAAAAGTTAAAGGACCTGGTTCTGGAAGAGAGGCTACTATCAGATCTCTACAAGCTGCTGGATTAGAAGTTACAAAAATAACTGACGTGACACCAGTTCCGCATAACGGATGTAGACCGCCAAAAAGAAGAAGAGTGTAGTAGCTAATTTTTGAGAACATACCGGTTTTTAAAACTTAAAAAGGAGGAATCAGAGTAAAATGGCAATTAATAAACAGCCTGTTTTAAAGAGATGTAGGGCACTTGGAATAGATCCAGCTGTCTTAGGGATAAATAAAAAATCAAACAGAGGTCCAAGACCTAACGCAAATACTAAATTAACTGAGTACGCTATCCAGTTAAGAGAGAAACAAAAAGCTAAATTCATATACGGAGTAATGGAAAAGCAATTTAGAAAACTGTACGAGGAAGCAAACAAAAAAGACGGGGTAACTGGATACAATTTAATTCAATACCTAGAGTCAAGATTAGACAACGTTGTTTACAGATTAGGTTTTGTAAAAACAAGAAGACAATCTAGACAAATCGTTGCTCACGGACATATCCTAGTAAACGGTAAAAAAGTAGATATTGCTTCATACAGAGTAAAAGCGGGAGATGTACTCTCAATTAAAGAAGAATCTAAAAATGTTCCATTAATCAAGGAGGCTATTGAAGAAGCAACTGCGCCTGCATGGTTAGAACTAGATAAAGCTAATTTTGCTGGTAAAGTGTTACAAAATCCAACAAAAGACGACCTGGATTTTGAATTAAATGAGGCGCTAATCGTAGAGTTCTACTCTAGATAATGAAACCTTATTATAAGGGGTTGAGCATATGTTGAAAATTGAAAAAATAGCTAGAAATATAAATATATCCGAGATAAAGGAAAGTGAATTCAAAGGTCAATATATAGTGGAGCCTCTTTATAGAGGGTACGGAAACACTATAGGAAATGCTTTGAGAAGAGTTTTGCTTTCCTCTATTCCAGGAGCTGCAATAAAAGCTGTGAGAATAGATGGAGTATTGAATGAATTTTCTGTTGTAGAAGGAATTAAAGAAGCTGTAACAGATGTTGTTTTAAACATAAAAGAGATTGTTGTTAAAACTGATGTTCCAGGAGAGAAGAAAATGACACTTTCCGTAAAAGGACCAAAAGAAATAACAGCAGCTGATATAGTTCCTGACCCAGAAATAGAGATAGTTAATCCTGAACAGGTTATCTGTACCGTAACTACAGACAGAGAAGTAGATATGGAGTTTTTAGTAGATACCGGTGAAGGATTTGTAGTAACTGAGGATATAGAAAAAGAGGATTGGCCAGTTGACTTTATTGCTGTCGACGCGATCTACACTCCTATTAAAAAGGTATCTTACAAAGTAGAGGATACTATGGTTGGTAGGATAACAAACTTTGATAAATTAATCCTAAATGTAGAAACAGACGGAAGCGTAAATATTAGAGATGCAATTTCATATGCAATAGAACTTTTGAAATTCCACCTGGAACCGTTTTTGGACTTAGGTAATAGAATGGATCATTTAAGGACTGGAGTAGAAGAAGAAGAGGAAGAAGCTGCAGAAGCTGCTTCGCCTGAAAGAGATGTTCTAAATATGAAAATTGAAGAGTTAGACTTAACTGTTAGATCATTCAATTGCCTTAAAAAAGCAGGCATAGAAGAGGTTGGTCAGCTTTCAAGACTAGGTCTGAACGAGCTTCTAAAAATCAAAAATCTAGGAAGAAAGTCGCTGGATGAAATCCTAGAAAAGATGAAAGAATTGGGATTTGATTTAACGCAAAACTCTTCAGATGCATAATTAATATAAGGAGGAAGCCTAATAATGAATCACAATAAATCATATAGAAAATTAGGTAGAAGAAGCGAGCACAGAAAAGCAATGCTTATGAACCTAACTATATCTTTATTAAAAGAAGATAGAATTGAAACAACTGTTACTAGAGCAAAAGAGCTTAGAAAATTTGCTGAAAGAATGGTTACTTTAGGGAAAAAAGGCGATATCGCTGCTAGAAGAAGAGCGTTTGCTTTCCTAAGAGATGAAGCAACAGTTGCAAAACTGTTTGGTGAAATCGCACCTAAATATACTGAGAGAAACGGTGGATACACTAGAATATTAAAAACTGGTGTTAGAAAAGGTGACTCAGCAGAGTTAGCTATCATCGAATTAGTATAACAACAAAAGAGGCTTAAATGCCTCTTTTTTATTTTTTTGAATAATATTTCATCACTTGATTTTATCAAAAAAAAATTTTTATTAAACGCTCCTTTATAACCCTAGAAAAAACAGCCTGTTAGTGATACCAATTAAAAAAATAGAAAAAAGTCAAAAAAAATTTTATAAATACAATTCAAAACGAGATGGCTATTTTAGCACTATTTCAAGTAAATAAGGAGTTGTTTCAGAACTATGGTTGAAATATATCAAAAATATAATCGAATTTAACTATAAAAGAAACTTCAAAAATAAAAAAGCCTAAATTTGATCAATAAAGCAACTTTTTACAGATAAAGTTTGAGCACGTGCTCGTATTGACTTTATTAGCTTTAATGGATATAATGAGGTTGAAAAGAGAGGTAGATATAAAATAATCGGAGGTGTAGAAGATGGCAGAAGTATTAGGAGCAGTATCGTTAACAGCATTAACACTATTAGCAGGATACGTAAAAAGATAGTAATAGAGATAAAGATAAAATAATCGGAGGTGTAGAAGATGGCAGAAGTATTAGGAGCAGTATCATTAACAGCATTAACACTATTAGCAGGATACGTAAAAAGATAGTAAGAGATTAAAAGATAAGATTAAACAATCGGGTGTGCAGAAGACGACAGAAGTATTAGGAGCGGTATCACTAAAAGCATACATAAAAAATAGTAAGAGCACAAGAAGAATACTAAGAGAGGTGATTTTCAACTTGGACACGAAACGATTAGGAATAAAAGATCTGTGATTCACAGCGAGTTTTTGAGCTGGTAAATCACAGATCTTTTTATTTACAGAAAAGCAACTTGAGTAAATTTAATAAAATCTATTTGTAAAAACTTAGAGAATGATAAATGGATTTAAAGTCGTAGGGAGATACTATGTGTAAACCATGGATATACATTTAAAGCCTTGTTATTAAATTTTTTCTAGGAAAAATATAAAAGGATTTTTTCGAGTTTTTTTTAATATATTTTAAGGATTTATAGCTGTATAGTGTTGGGTAGCTTTTTATAGAAAGGAGTTTGAATGGAAGAAAAAGCATCAAAAATACTTTCACCAGTTCTGTATCTTCCACATGGCGGTGGTCCGCTACCGCTTTTAGGTGATGCTAGACATATTGAAATGGTTAATTTTTTAGAAAGTATAGGCGAGGAATTGGGCAAACCTTCCGCTATTTTATTGATAAGCGCCCATTGGGAAGAGGATAAGGCTACAGTAATCAGCGGGGAGTGCCCTGAGCTTATCTACGACTATTACGGATTTTCAGAAGAATCTTATAAAATACAGTATCCTGCTCCCGGAGATCCAAAACTGGCAAAAAGAGTATGCGAGCTACTAAAAACAAGCGGGATAGAAGCAGAGTTAGATGAAAAAAGAGGATTTGATCACGGTATGTTTATACCGCTCAAATTGATGTACCCGAAAGCAAATATTCCATGCGTGCAGTTGTCACTACTCCATAACTTGAATCCTGCAAAACATATGGAACTCGGGAGGGCACTATCCATATTAAGGAGAGAAAATGTATTGATTATAGGATCAGGAATGTCTTTTCATAACCTTAGAGAATTTTTTTCTTCTAGAAGCGTCACAAGTAATGAGAAAAACGAAAAATTCAGTGACTGGCTGATAGAGACACTTGTGAGTGATGATATCTCAAAAGATGAATGTGAGACAAGATTGAATAGGTGGAACGAAGCACCGAATGCCAGATTTTGCCATCCTCGAGAGGATCACTTGCTGCCACTGCATGTCTGTTACGGAGTAGCCAGTGAAGAAACACCAAAAGCAAAAGTGGCCTTCGACAGTGATGTTATGGGAAAGAGGGTTGTAGGATTTCTGTGGAAATAGCAGATATTTTTAGTTTCTGCTTGGTAAAAAATAAGTCCAGAGAGATAAAAAAGGTCGAAGAAATTATTCCTAGACCTTTTTTATTGAATATCGATGCTCTCAATTATTTTTACCCCTTTTAATTTCATCTCTTTAATAGCATTTCTGGAATCAGTTGGAGATAGGTTTACCCCTCTACATCCATCTTCTACTACATAAACATCATAACCGATGTCTATTCCGTCAAGTGCGCTGAACTTCACGCAGTAATCTGTGGCAAGCCCGACTATATATATGGATTTTATCCCTTTCTCCTTGAGAATGTCATCCAAATTTGTCTTTTCTCTTTTGGCGTTGTCGAAAAAGGTGCTGTAAGAATCCACATCTGGATTTGTCCCCTTGTACACAACTACATCTATGTAATCTTTCTGAAGTTTTGGATGGAAGTCGCTTCCGGAGGTGTTTTGAACGCAGTGGTCGGGCCACCAAACCTGAGGCAGACCCTCTAGTTCTCCGAGTTCTCCAACTGTTCCGCCGGAATTAGATGCGAAACTCTTATGAGTCTTGGGATGCCAATCTTTTGTTGCCACAACCAGATCGCCACTAGCTTTAAATTTTTGAATCAAACTGTTTACTACAGGTATTATCTCAGAAGCACCAGTCACCGCCAGGCTGCCACCTTCGCAAAAATCATTTTGGATATCCACGACTAAAAGAGCCCTTTTCATAAAAATCCCTCCTTGAAATTACCAATAAATATTTAGAAAATTTAATTTTGCTTTAGACTCTAAAAGAAAGTATTGAATTTATCTAAAGACTATAATAAAAAACATTTTTTCAGTTGCGAATCTAACGAATGAACATTAATAAAAAATCAAATAAAATTATGTTTCAGGCATGGAGCTTCACATCTGTGGTCAAAAAAGATTTTGGAGATCAATTTAGCAGTTCATTAATATAAAAAATTTTAGCATAAAAAAGTGGCTTTTTATAAAGGCAACAAGGTTTTTACATAAAATTATTAAGAAGGCTACTTATACATTATACTATATTTTAAAAGTACTTACTCCGCCATTTTAGGCCTTTATACTTGACATATTTGGGATAAAATGATAAAATAGCTCGTTATTATTCTACACATCGGGTATTTCTAGGTTGGGTGGCCATAAATGGTCTTCCTAGTTTTGAGCCGGGTGGAAGAGAAAAACCAAAATAATTAAGGAGGAAAAAAATGGCAGTAGTAACTATGAAGCAATTATTAGAAGCTGGGGTGCATTTCGGACACCAAGCTAAAAGATGGAATCCTAAAATGGCGAAGTTTATCTTTACTGAAAGAAACGGGATCCACGTAATCGATCTACACAAATCTTTAAAGAAAATCGAAGAGGCTTACGGAGTAGTAAGAGGACTTTCTGCTGACGGTGGAAAAGTTTTATTCGTAGGAACTAAAAAACAAGCTCAAGAATCAGTAAGAGAGCAAGCTACAAGAGCTGGAGCTTTCTACATCAACAACAGATGGCTAGGAGGAATGCTTACAAACTTCGAAACTATCAAAAAAAGAGTTGAAAGACTAAAAAAATTAGAAAAAATGGATGCTGACGGAACTCTTGATCAAGTTTATACTAAAAAAGAAGCTTCTAACCTTAGAAAAGAACTTGTTAAACTAGATAAAAACTTAGGTGGAATCAAAGATATGCAAGAACTACCTGTTGCTATCTTTGTTGTAGACGTTAAAAAAGAAGCCCTTGCTATAACAGAAGCTGTAAAACTTGGTATACCTGTAATAGCTATGGTTGACTCGAACGTAGACCCAGATCCTGTAACTTACCCAATTCCTGCAAATGACGATGCTATAAGATCTGTTAAGTTAATCTCAACAATCATCGCAAACGCAATCGTTGAAGGAAACCAAGGTGCAGAAGAAGAAACAACTGAAGAAGTTTCTGTAGTAGAAACTGGATCGGCTCAATAATATTTAAATTAACGGAATTGAGTACAAGGTACTCAATTCCTTGTGTTATAAAAAATAGGAAATAGGAAAAAAGATATAGGGAGGAAATTCAAAGATGGCAGAAATCACAGCTAAAATGGTAAAAGAATTAAGAGATAGAACTGGTGCTGGGATGCTAGACTGTAAAAAAGCTCTAGCAGAAACAGATGCAGATATAGAAAAAGCAATAGATTACCTAAGAGAAAAAGGTATTGCTAAAGCAGCAAAAAAAGCTGGAAGAACAGCGGCAGAAGGGTTAGTTTTCGACGGAGTTTCAGCTGATGCAAAAACAGCTGTAATCTTAGAATTCAACTCTGAAACTGACTTCGTTGCAAAAAATGACGAGTTCAAAAATTTCGGAGCAGCTTTAGTTGAGCTTGCATTGGCTAACGAAGCTATCCAAACTATTGAGGATGTAAAAGCAGCTGAAATCAACGGAGAAAAAGTTGAGACAGCTTTAACAGCTCTAATAGCTAAAATCGGGGAAAACATGGACCTTAGAAGAATCAAAAAAGTTTCAACAGAAGGATTCGTTACAACTTACAACCACTTAGGTGGAAAATTAGGTGTTATCATCGAGATGACTGGTGAAGCTACAGACGAGAACGTAGCAAAAGCAAAAGACATAGCTATGCACGTAGCTGCAATGGACCCTAAATACCTAACTCCGGACGAAGTTACAACTGACGATTTAGACAGGGAAAGAGAAATTGCTAGAAAGCAATTAGAAGAAGAAGGAAAACCTGCTAACATAATCGAAAAAATCCTAGAAGGAAAAATGAGAAAATTCTACGAAGAAAGCTGCCTAGTTAAGCAAAAATTCGTTAAAGACGATAAAATGACAGTTGAGCAATATGCTGGAGACGTTAAAGTCCTTTCATTCAGCAGATACAAAGTTGGAGAAGGAATAGCTAAAGAAGAAGTAGATTTCGCAGCAGAAGTTGCAGCACAACTTAAAGGTTAATTACAAAATAGAGGGGATGCGACTTTTGCGTCCTCTTTTTTTTAGGAGAGGGAGGTTATAATGAAGCCTGTATACAAAAGGATTTTATTAAAATTAAGCGGGGAAGCCTTAATGGGGAACCAAGAGTTCGGGATATCTTCTGAAGTCATTACTTCTTATGCAAGCCAGATAAAGGAAATAGTAGAGTTGGGTGTGGAGGTTGCCATAGTTATCGGTGGAGGAAACATTTTCAGGGGACTTTCTGGTGAGGACCAGGGCGTGGACAGAGTGACAGGGGACCATATGGGGATGCTAGCCACGGTAATAAACTCCCTTGCACTTCAGAATGCAATAGAGAAACAGGGAATACCTACGAGGGTCCAAACAGCTATAGATATGCCTAAAATAGCTGAGCCTTTTATAAAGAGAAGAGCTCAAAGACACCTTGAAAAGGGAAGAGTAGTAATATTTGGTGCAGGTACAGGAAACCCTTATTTTACAACCGATACAGCGGCTGCATTGAGAGCTATAGAGATAAATGCAGATGTTGTAGCAAAAGCTACCAAAGTTGACGGTATATACGATAAAGATCCAGTAAAATACTCGGATGCTGAAAAATATGAAGAGGTTACTTACAATGAAGTGCTTCACAAGAACCTAAAAGTTATGGACGCGACGGCGATCTCTCTTTGCCGTGAAAATAACTTTCCTATAATCGTTTTCGATTCTCTCACAGAGGGTAATATAAAGAAGATGGTTTTAGGCGAGAGCATAGGAACTAAAGTTATAGAAGCTTAGGAAACTTGAAAAAAATAGATTAAAGTTGTACTATTGTATGGGGAAACCACATAAATAAAACAGGAGGAAGAGAAATGGTAGATCAGTTATTGAACGAAGCAGAAGAAAAAATGGAAAAGGCTGTAGAAGCTACTAAGCACAAATTTGCATCGATTAGAGCCGGAAGAGCTAACGTATCTATGCTTGATGGAATAAAAGTTGAGCAGTACGGGTCAGAGATGCCTTTGAACCAGGTAGGAAATATATCTGCTCCTGAGGCTAGACTTTTAGTAATAGACCCATGGGACAAAACAGTTATACCGGTTATAGAAAAAGCCATCCTGTCTTCTAACTTAGGGCTTAATCCAAATAACGATGGAAAAGTTATAAGACTTCAAATTCCTGACTTGACAGCAGACAGAAGAAAAGAGTATGTTAAATTTGTAAAAACTGAAGCTGAGGCTGGAAAAGTAGCTATTAGAAATATAAGAAAAGATATAAACAACAAGCTCAGAAAACTTGAAAAGGACGGCGACATAACTCAAGACGACCTTAAAGCTTCGGAAGATAAAACTCAAAAATTAACAGACGATTATATAAAAGTAGTGGAAGATTTATTTGTTAAAAAAGAAAAAGAGATAACAACTGTATAGGAGAAAGCTTAGGCTTTCTCTTTTATTTTAAGAATAATTTTAATTTTCATTATGAGCTGAACCTATTTTCGACATCCAAAATATTCCTGGAAAAATGGGGCTCTATGTGTTAAAATGAGGTAAAAGTCTTTTTTGTAAAGAGGGGAAGCTATGAACAAACAGATAGTTCCAGAACATATAGCGATTATAATGGACGGCAACGGAAGGTGGGCTAAAAAAAGGTTTCTTCCAAGAAACATGGGACACCGGGCAGGAGCTAATACATTATTAAAGATAGTAAAACATGCGGCTGAACTTGGAGTAAAATATATAACTGCATACGCTTTTTCTACTGAGAATTGGAAGAGGAGTGATGATGAAGTCAGCGGCTTAATGAAGCTTTTCAGTGAATACCTTGTAAAGGAAAGGGAAAAT
Source organism: Ilyobacter polytropus (assembly GCA_003246855.1). GTDB lineage: Bacteria > Fusobacteriota > Fusobacteriia > Fusobacteriales > Fusobacteriaceae > Ilyobacter_A > Ilyobacter_A polytropus_A. The sequence continues at coordinate 28,577 of QKCP01000061.1, read as the reverse complement.
TTCATTAAAAACGGAGTGAAACTTCTAATTAGCGGTAGAAGGGAAAGGGTACCCCAAGAGCTGCTTGATGTTATAGATGAAACAGTGAATATGACGAAGGGCTGTGAGAATATAACACTAAACATTGCATTTAACTACGGCGGCAGAGCCGAGATAGTAGACGCTATCAATAGGGCCATGCAAGCAGGAGAAGTTGAGATGAGTGAGGATAAGTTTGCAGAATACCTTTACAATCAGATTCCGGATCCTGAACTTTTGATAAGAACTAGCGGGGAGATGAGAATATCAAATTTCTTGCTGTGGCAGATAGCATACTCAGAGATCTACGTCACAGATGTTTTATGGCCGGATTTCAACGAAGAGGATTTGGAAAAAGCGATAGAGGTATACCAAAATAGAGATAGAAGATTTGGAGGAGTTAAGAATGAGAAGTAGGCTAATAGTTGCCTTGATATTCATCCCTCTTTTGATATATATTTTGCTAAAAGGGGACATGCTGCTTTTATTATTCACAAATATAGTAATTGCAGGGGCGCTTTATGAGTTTTATAAGATGATGGAAAGCAAGGGGATAAAGGTCTATAGGAAAGTTGGCTTAGTTTTGGGGCTGCTTATTCCAAATTTATTTTATCTGCACTATAACTCTGTACAGGTGACAACTTATATAGCTCCTGCATTGGTTTTTGTGATAATAGCTTTTATATTCATGAGGGTTGTTAAAAATCAGGTGGAAAACTCCACAAGGGATATAAGTTATACTATTTTTGGAGTATTTTACATATCTTTTTTATTTTCACATATGATAGCCATAAAGAATCTACCCCTGGGGAACCAGTGGATATTAACTGCACAGCTTATGGTATGGGCTTGTGATTCCATGGCTTATTTCGCAGGGATGTCCCTTGGAAGAAAGTTTTTTAAGAAGGGGTTTTCCAAGGTAAGCCCGAAAAAATCAGTGGAAGGAGCCATAGGCGGCGTTTTGGCATCTGTTTTTGCGGTGTTTTTTTCACATTACATATTAGGGTTTCAGGGGATAGGAATAGGCGTAGGACCACTTATTTTGCTGGGTATACTGGTAGGGGTAACTGCCCAGATAGGGGATTTAGGGGAGTCACTTTTTAAAAGAGAGTTTGACGTGAAAGATTCTGGTACAATACTAATGGGCCACGGGGGCATACTGGATAGGTTTGACAGTATGATATTTGTGCTACCGGTTATGTACTACTTTCTCAAGTTTTTTATATTTAAATTTTAATTTTTTTAGGAGGAGACATGAAGAATATCTGTATCCTAGGTTCTACTGGAAGTATAGGTAAGAATGCGTTGGAAATCATAGAGAACAGCCAGGATTACAGTGTAGTGGCGCTAAGTGCACACAGAAATTATAAACTTTTAATCCAGCAGATAGAAAAGTTCTGTCCGAAGTATGTGTCCATAGGTACAGCTGAAGGCTACAAGGAGATAAAAGGAGCTTATCCTGATCTAGAGGTATATGTTGGGAATGAAGGTTTGAGAATACTCGGAGGGCTAGATGAAACGGATATAATACTCACTGCTGTGAGTGGCTCTGTAGGCATAGAGGCAACAATAGAGGCTGTTAAAAAAGGAAAGCGGGTAGCCCTAGCAAATAAGGAAACAATGGTTGCTGCCGGAGATCTTATAAACAGGCTTTTGGGCGAGCACAGTGCAGAGATAATCCCTGTGGACAGTGAGCACTCTGCTATATTTCAAGCTCTTCTTAGCGGGAGAATTGACGAGGTGTCCAAGCTTATAATAACGGCAAGCGGAGGAACATTTAGGGGGAAAAAAAATCATGAACTTGAAAAGGTAAGCGTTGAAGACGCTTTGAAGCACCCTAACTGGTCCATGGGGAAAAAGATAACTATAGATTCATCAACTCTTGTAAACAAAGGATTAGAGGTAATAGAGGCTCACCAGTTATTTGGGATACCCTATGACAATATAGAGGTCTTGATACACCCGCAGAGTGTAGTCCACTCAATGGTAGAGTTTAGGGACAGGTCTGTCATAGCCCAGATGGGGATACCTGATATGAAGATACCGATACAGTATGCTTTTACCTATCCTAGGCGTGAGTCCAACAGTATACTAGAAGGACTTGACCTTTTGAAGTTTTCGGAACTGACATTCGAAAAACTTGACGGAGATGTTTTTAAAGGGGTGGAATATGCTTTCTACGCAGGTAGAGAAGGGAAATCCATGCCACTTGTGTACAATGCGGCAAATGAAGTAGCGGTGGAGCTTTTTTTGAATAAAAGAATAAATTTTCTAGATATTTACAGGGTTATACACGAGGCGATGGAAGGTCACAGTTCGGTGGAGTTATTCGACCTCGAAACTATAATACAACTTGACCTTGAAATTAGAAAAAGGATAATGAAAAAATATACCTAAATTTAATGAAAAGGTAATAAAATATATATAGGTAGGAGAAAAACGGGATGGGAAAGCTCATAGTGATAGAAGGAACAGATTCTAGCGGGAAACAAACTCAAGCTGAAAAACTTTATGAAAGGCTAAAAGAGGAAGGAAAAATGGTAATGAAGGTATCATTTCCAAATTATGAAAGCCCTTCGTCGGCACCGATAAAGATGTACCTAAGCGGTGAGTTTGGGGAAAAACCCGGTGACGTAAACCCGTACGCATCATCTGTTATGTATGCAGTAGACAGATACGCTTCTTTTAAGACGGTATGGGGAGAGTTCTACAAAAGCGGTGGGATAGTAATAGCCGATAGATACACTAGCTCAAACATGATACACCAGGCATCGAAAATAGATGATGATACAGAAAAAGCAGCTTATCTGGATTGGCTGGAGGACTTGGAATTCGAAAAGCTAGGCATACCAAAACCGGATTTGGTTATGTTTCTAAATATGCCGACAGAGGTTGCTAGCAGACTAATGAGTCAAAGAAAAAATAAGTTTACCGGACAGGACAAAAAAGACATACATGAAGAGGACAACGATTACATGAAAAAATCGCATCGGAATGCCTGCACAGTAGCAAGTAGATATGGATGGGAAGAGATCAGTTGTGTAGAAAACGGAGAGCTTAGGAGTATCGATGATATAGCACAAGAAATATACGCAAGGCTGAGTAAACTCGTTTGATCCCTAAGGGGGAGGCGGTTTAAATGAGATATATTATATTTTTATTGATGGTAATGGCAGTTTCTTGTACAGGACTTTACATAGAAGAAACTCCAAATGATGTATACAGAGACACATCGAACACAGAAGAACTTGAAAGAATAAGTAGGAAATACAGGGAGTTTGAAGAAAGTTTTCAATACAATGTAGACGAACTTAGAATAAATGGTGAAAAAGAGTTAGAGCTTGAAGATATATGGGAAAAATAATATTGTGTAGGGCATAGACATTAAAAAACTATCTGAGGGGGCATCATGAGCATATTAATTACTGTATTTATTTTAGGCATAATCATATTTATCCATGAGTTAGGGCATTTTTTGACGGCTAAGTATTTTAAAATGCCGGTGTCAGAATTTGCCATAGGCATGGGACCTAGGCTGTTTTCCATAGAAAAAGGGGGAACAGCCTATTCAATTAGGGCCATACCTATAGGCGGATTTGTAAATATAGAGGGTATGGAAGTAGATAGCAAGGTGGAAGACGGTTTTAACACTAAGAGCCCACTTCAAAGGTTTATAGTTCTATTTGCCGGAGTATTCATGAACTTTATACTGGCTTTTGTTATAGTATTTACTATGATAATGGCGGCAGGGAATGTAGAGCAGAGTGAGGAACCTGTAGTAGGAAAAGTGCTTGCTACATCTGCATCCTACCAACTGTTAAAAGAAGGTGACAGGTTTTTAGAGCTAAAAGGTCAACAAGTACAAAGTTGGTCAGACATCAGCCTAATTGTGGGGGAAAACACCAGCGAAAAGGTAAGTGCCAAAATAAAGCGTGGAGAAGATATTTTGGATTTGAACCTGAATCTTAGCTATGATGAAACTAGGAAGTTTTATGTTATAGGAATACTTCCAGTTTATGAAGTTGAAAAATATACCTTTTTTAAAGGACTCTCAGTATCTTTTGAAACCTTTATAAAACTTTTTAGCCAAACAATTGAAGGGATAAAAATGATTTTTTCTGGAAAAGTAAAGGCTGAGGAGATATCTGGCCCTGTTGGGATGATAAAAATAGTAGGCCAGATTTCAAAAGGTGGGGTAATGGTACTCATCTGGCTGACAGCACTACTTTCTGTAAATATAGGTATATTTAATCTGCTGCCGTTCCCAGCTTTAGACGGTGGGAGAATAATATTTGTATTACTTGAAATTTTCGGTGTAAAGGTCAATAAGAAGTTGGAGGAAAAGTTTCATGCAATAGGAATGCTGCTCCTTATATTTTTGATAATCTTGATAACATTCAATGACTTGAGAAAATTCTTCTAAAAACCTGAGGGGAGATAAAAATGATAAAAAACAAGCACTTGTGGTATCCATATGCTCAGATGAAAACCATGAAGGAGCCGTACGAGGTGGAGAGCGCCAATGGAGTATATATAAATACGAAGGACGGGAAAAAGCTTATAGATGGGGTGTCTTCGTGGTGGTGCGCCGTTCACGGATACAACAACGAAGAGATAAACCAAGCCATGATAGACCAGATGAAAAAGTTTTCCCACGTAATGCTGGGCGGCCTGACGCACAAGCCGGCAAAACTTCTCGCAGAAAGGTTGGTAGAGATAACCCCTGAAGGATTAAACCACGTGTTTTTTTCTGACAGTGGATCAGTGGGAGTAGAAGTGGCACTTAAGATGTCTATACAGTATTTTGCCAACAAGGGAATGAGTGAAAAAACAAAGTTTATCTCCCTGACAAATTCTTATCACGGAGATACTTTTAAAGCAATGGAAGTTGGCGATGACGACGATTTCCATGGGGCATTTATGAATATATTCAGAGATGCGATCCATGCACCTGCTCCTAGCTTCGGATATGATGCTTCGGAAAGCACTGTGATGGAGGATATAAAAAAACTGGAGCATACGTTTGAAAAGCACCACCAAGAGGTGGCCGCTTTTATAGTTGAGCCACTCATACAGGCTGCGGGTGGTTTTAATTTCTACAGTCCGAAATATCTAAACGAGGCCAGAAAGCTTTGCGATAAGTACGATATTCTTTTTATATTTGATGAGGTGGCAACCGGATTTGGTAGAACAGGAAAACTCTTCGCCATGTCGCACACTGACATAACCCCTGACATACTGGTATTGGGTAAGGCACTTACCGGGGGGTATATAGGGCATGCTGCTACTATAACGACAAGCAGAGTGTTTGAGGAATTTTACGGAGATAGCTACGAGTTGGCCTTTATGCACGGTCCTACTTTTATGGGGAACGCATTAGCGTGCGCAGCCTCGCTAAAAAGTCTCGAGATATTCCAACGGGAAAACTACCTGGAAAAGATAGATAAAATACAAAACATTCTGGAGGCTGAGCTAGGCTCAATTAATTCTGACAGAATAAAGAGCGTGAGAGTATTTGGTGTGACCGGGGTAATCGAGGTGAAGGAAGCAAATTTTTTAAAAGGATTCCAGGAGTTCGCCTATGAAAGGGGCGTATGGCTGAGGCCATTTGGTAACTACCTATACACAATGCCTCCCTATGTAATAAAAGAGGAAGAGCTTATGAAAGTCATCAAAGTCATGAAGGAGTGGTTTTTAAGCTAGGAAAAGCGGGCATGAAAATAGCAGATAAATCATTTAATAATCGCAGCACAATATGATTAAAAAAAATTAATTTGTTTATACCAAAAAAATAGTTTGAAAAAAACAAAAAAAACTTTATAATGTAGGTAAAGTTTTGTTTAAAAATTGATATAAGTTGGGCAAGATTTTGATAATTGCTACATATGCATATTTGTGATTATATTTTTCTGACCATTTATGAATATTTATTTATTTAAATTAAAATAGTTAAAGGAAATAGCCTGATATGCAGTAATAAGTTATTGGAAATTAAATTTTAAAACAGACGGAAGGAGGTGCATATATGACAAAAAAAGAGCTTCTTTTGGAAAATGCAGAAAGGTTGTTTAACGAGAATGGATTTTACAATACAACCGTCGAGGATATAACTAAGGCAAGCGGTGTTGCCAAAGGCACTTTTTATACATATTTTAAGGCAAAAGAAGATATTTTAGTTTATTTTTTGAATAGAAAATTACTGGAAGTTCAGAATCAGATAAAGAGAATAAGGGATTTTGATATGCCGCTGGAGAAAAAAATAAAGTATATAATAAAAGAGACTCTTATAAATGCTTTAGAAAATCCGCAGTTTTTCTTGATAAAAATGAAGTTTCTCAATTTGAAACAGGAAAATGAGACAACTGAACTTAAGGCGTTTAGACATAATATTTTATACACTAGGGTTAAGATAGTCGAAGAGATATTTTTGAGTAAGCGAGACGAGCTTTCAGACGAGGTGAAAGACAGGGTCTCCGATCTTGCACTTATATTTTATAGCACACTTCAAAAGCATATCTACCATTTAATTGTGGAGGACTTTCCATTAATGGAGGACCTAAACGTTAGGGATGAAGAAAATTTCAAGGAAAAAATTTCTAAAATAGAGATAGAAGATGAGGTAGAATTTTTGTATACTCTTTATTGTAAGGGCGTTATAAAAAAATCTTAAAAAACAGTTGACTTTTGAGTCAGGAAGGAGTATTATAACCTTGACTCGAAGGTCATTTTTTTTAACACGCCGTGACTGGAAGGTCATTTTTTAAAAAAGTACATGACTAACTGGTCATAAGAGGCATCGGATTTCCAAAAGGAGTTGGGTATGGAGAAAAATATAAGAGAAAATTTGATAGAAAATGCACAGAGGCTGATAGCCGAAAAAGGGTATCATAAAACTAGGGTAGAAGATATAACCAAGGCAAGCGGTGTTGCCAAGGGCACCTTTTACAACTATTTCAGCTCTAAAGAGGAACTGATATCAACATTTTTGAAAGAGAGATTAGAAAAATATATAAATATTTTAAATGAAATTGTAGCTGAGGAAACTACCCTTAGAGAAAAACTCAAGAAAATGATAGGGATAGAGCTGGCTATGATGAGCCAAAGTCCGGCATTTTTTATGACAATTATGGAGTTAAAAAGATTGAGAGTCAGTGAAAAACCGTTATTTACAGTAAGGGAACAGCTAAAGGACGTTAAGGAAGCTAAGATATATGGCATAACCGAGAAGCTTTTCCAAAAGCATATAGAGGAAATACGAGAAGAGTACAGGAGTAAAATTTGTCATCTTTTAAATCTTTTAGCTAGTTTTACCTTTGGCTTTTTAACGGTAAGGATAGACCGATACCTTGAGACTAGGGACGCGGAAAAGGAGTTTAAGATAGAGGAGCTGGAAAACTTTCTCAAAAAAACCGACATAAAAGAGGAAGCGGAACTCCTAAGCTCTATTTATATAAGGGGAATATTGAAGGGGGAAGAGTAATGAAAAAATTGTCAGTATTGATCTTTCTATTAATGTCCATGTACAGTTTTTCTATGGATATAGGTATAGAAGACGCTTTGCAAAAAGCGTATGAGTACAATTACGGCATCAAACAGTCAGAAAAAGAGCTTGAAAATAGTAAACTAAGCATAAGAGAGGCCTATAAAGGGGCGCTACCAGTGCTAGATTTGAACTCTGCCTACAGCGGTGAGGAGAGTGACGGCACAGAGAGTGAGGATTTTGGATTCAGCTCATCCATAACCTTGAGCCAACCCATATATACAGGTGGGACGGTTAGGACTGCAATAAAAAGCGCTAAAATATATGAAAATTTATATGAAAATAAGTATGAAGGAACCAAAAATGACACTAGACTTGGAATAGTGGAAAGTTATGCAAATATACTGAGATTAGAAGATCAATTAAGCGTGTATAAAAAATCATTGGATGAAAGGCAGGAGAGCTACAGAAGAATAAAAAAGCTCCTTGAACTCAAAATGGTGCCTAAAACAGAGGTACTTAAGCTGGAAGCTTCCCTGAGTCAGGCAGAAGCTAATATAATAGACACAGAAAATAGGATAAACGTGGCAAAAATAAGGCTAAAAAAAGACATTGGAATGGATTCTAAAACCGAGATAAACCTAAAAAAACTCGATGCTACTGCATACTCCTTGGAGTCAATAGACTTATCAGGCGACATAGAGAGAGCTCTTGATGAGAGTATATCGGCTAAATTGAGCAAATACAATACCCAGTTAACAAAGGCCAGCGAAGTTATCGCAAGGTCGGAGCTCATGCCAAAAATAAACTTCCAGATGTCGTATTCGACCTATGACCAAGAAACAGCGCCGGTAACCTCATTTTCTGACTCAATAGACGGAGATTGGCAATGGACAGCCGGAGTTAACCTTACCTGGAACATATTCGACTGGGGAAAAGATTTAGACGCTTATAAGAGAGCTAAAAACAATACCGAAATAGCTGCTTATCAGGAGTCGGACAGCTTAGACAACTTAGAAGTCTCCATAAGAACAGCTTATGCGGATATTGAAAATCTGAGTAAACTAATAAAGGTAAGGGAGAAAGCTCTAGAGAGTGAACAAGAAAACTTCAAGTATGAGAAACTGAGGTATGAAAATAGCATAATAAATACAGTGGACTATTTAGAAGCTGAAACAAATTTAAGGCAGGCGGAGGTAGATTATTCTAGCACAGTTTTAGAGTATTATGTAGCCTATGAGACATATCTGAGTTTAATCGATTAAGTGGAAGAAATTTAAAAAAGTTTAATCGTGATCTGCTTTTATTTTTATTCGTTTGTAAATGAACATCCTAAAAAGTCTAAAATACAAGAGATAAATCAGGCGAATTATTAATTGTCGTGGATAAGTACGGGATAAAATCAGAGGTTTTAGAGGATATCAATTTAAAAAAATATTCTCAGAATACTAACGTAAAAACGATATTCAAAAAATATCGGAGTCATAAATATAGATTACGGAGGAATGAAAAGGTGAGAAAATATATAGTTTTTTTATTAGCGGTAATCACACTTGCAGCTTGCGGAAAGGCTGATAATAAAGGTGAGACTGAAAAACCAAAAGAAAGCGCCAAACCTATAAAGACCATGCAGCTTGAAACGCAAAGCATAAAAAAGACGGTAGTTACAAACGCAGAGATTCAACCAATAGATGAAGTAACAGAAATTTCTGAGTCTAAAAACTGTGTGGTGTCTAAGATAAACTTTAAAAATGGTGACAGGGTAAAAGTTGGAGATATAGTTCTGGTATTAGACAACGAGGAGATAAGGGCAGCCTATATCTCTTCTGAAGCAAACTATATAGCTTTAAAAGCTAATTATGAAAGAGTCAAAAAGTTTTCTGAATCGGAATCTAAAAATAACTTGGAGAGTGCAAGAGCAGCACTTGTCAGTGCAAGGGAGAGTCTGGAAGCAAATAAAAACTCATATGAAGAGGCGAAACTGAACTACGAAAAATATAAGAAACTGTTTGAACAGGAGCTCATCTCCGAGACAGACTACTTAAGCTATGAGACAAAATATAAGAGTGCAAAGGCTGTTTATGAGACTTCTGCTAAGGGAAGCTTGGTACAGGCAGAAAAAAATTATAATTTATACAAAAGTTATGTGGACGGTAAAACTTGGGAATATGAGATAGAGAATGCAAAAGCCAGCTACCTGCAGGCTAAATCACAATACCTTACAGCCAAGGACGATTATGATAAGCTTTTTGTAAAGGCTAAGATAGACGGTGTAGTGACTGATTTAGAGCTTAACCTGTATGAGAAAGTAGGGGAGGATCAAGAACTTTTCACAGTACTATCACAGGACAGAATGAAAATAGAGGTAGGTATATCCGGAAAAGATATAAACGGACTAGAAAAGGGAAGCAAGGCCAAAATTTATGTAGAAGACCTGGGGAAAGAGTATGTAGGTACGGTCTATGAAATAAACCCTGTTGCTGATAAGGATACGAAGAAATTTGGGACGAAAATCTATCTTGAAAATGGAAACGGCGAGATCAAAAAAGGTATGTATGCAAAAGCCGTTGTGGAAACAGGGGTGAAAAGTGGTTATCTTGTGCCTAAAGACGCCATAGTAGTAAGAGACCTATTTACCTATGTAGCACTAAATGAAGACGGCAGGGCAAGGCTTCTTAAAGTGGAACTTGGGGTAGAAAACGGGAGTAACCAGGAGATAATCAGCAACGAACTTAAAGAAGGGGACAGAGTAGTGATAGAAGGTCAGTACCTATTGTCAAATGATGATTTGGTAGAAGAGGTGAACTAGATGGCTTCATTATCTGAATTTTCAATAAAAAGGCCTGTGGCCACCACCATGATAATTATATCGATGGTTGGTTTCGGGCTGCTTTCTATATTTAACTTACCAATGGCACTTCTTCCAAACTTTAACATCCCGGTAGTGGTAATAAGCACTACCTGGGTTGGGGCTTCGCCTGAAGACGTAGACAAGCTTATAACTAGAGAGATAGAAGATATAGTGCCCAATGTAGAAGGTGTAAAGAAATACACATCTACTTCGAGTTTGAACAGTTCCACAGTGGTAATTGAGTTTGATTACGGCATAGATGCGGACAACAAGGTGGATGAGGTGCAAAGGGAGGTAACCAAAATAGTAAACGACCTTCCTACCGATGCCAACACGCCGATTATTTCAAAGGCATCTGCAGGGGCTGAAGCGGTGGTATCTGTTGAACTTTCCGGTGATGACCTGATAGAGCTAAGGAGCATGGCAGAAACACTTGTAAAACCTAGATTCCAAAGAATAGAAGGAGTAGGTGCAGTGGATATATTCGGGGGTCTCGAAAGGGAGATACTTGTAGAATTAAACCCTGAGAAACTTGATAACTACGACCTGGGTGTGTCAGATGTAGTAAGTGTGCTTGAGCAGTCGACAGTAAATCTACCAGCAGGCAATATACGAGAAGGTAACAAGGAGTACATAGTTAAGATAGAGGGAGAACTAGAAACCCTAGAGCAAGTGAAGAACGTAATTATCAGAAACAGTGACGGTAAAATACTGAGACTTAGAGACGTGGCCAACGTAAGTCTGACAACTAAAGACGTGGATTCCTACAACAGGGTAAACGGAAAAGAAGCACTGGCGCTTAACGTAAGCAAGTCAGATGACGGTAACGCGGTAGAGATAGCCGATAAGGTCAAGTTGGAAATAGAAGAGCTAAAATCCTATTTACCGGCAGGGACAGAGGTTAATATAGGTTTTGATTCCTCAGAATTTATAAAAAATTCATTGAACACAGTAAAAAACAATGCCCTTACTGGACTAGTCTTAGCATCAATAATCCTTTTCGTATTCCTTAAGGATATAAGGGCTACTTCCGTAATAGCCATGGCAATACCTACATCTATAATATTTACTTTTGGACTGCTTTCGGTAAAGGGAATATCATTAAACTTGATATCTCTCATGGGGCTTTCTCTCGGAGTAGGTATGCTTGTGGATAACTCAGTTGTGGTATTAGACAACATATTCAGACATATGAGTGAACACAGGAAGCCTTCTCAGGAAGCTGCTAGAGACGGGGCTAGCGAGATGGCGCTACCTATACTCGCGTCAACTGCTACAACTGTTGCAGTATTTTTGCCGATAATATTTAAAGAGGGATTAGCAAAAGAAATATTTCATGACATGTCATATTCCATAGCATTTTCACTGTTGGCATCCCTTATAATCGCGCTAACATTTGTACCTATGGTATCGAGCAAGGTGCTAAAGGTTGAAAAATCTTTGCATTCAGAAGGAAAAGTGTTAACATTTGTAAAAAAGGTTTACTTGAAGTTTTTAGACGTAACTATGAGACACAGGATAAAAACACTTATTGTGACAGTTTTGGTTTTTGTGAGTTCGCTTATTATAGCCGGAAAGTTAGGCGGTGAGTTCATGCCGACTAGAGATGAGGGTCAATATACCATAGTAGCAGAGATGCCCAGCGGTGTCGAAGTAGGACTCTCAGACCAAGTTGCTAAAAAATTGGAAGAGATAGTTAAAAATGACAAGTATACTGTAAAATACAGCATCAGTGCAGAAGCTGGAAGCGTGGTAGTAAATGTGGATACTCCTAAAAAATATGAGAGGGATGTAAGTATATTTGAAATAGCAGACGACATGAGGGAAAAAATAAAGGGTATACCGGATGTAAACTTGAACATAGTCTACCAGTACGGTAGGGGGCCCGAACAGGGAAGAGACATACAGCTCAATTTAAACTCAAATAACTTTTCTCAACTGCAGCAGTTCGCTCAAATAGTGCAGAATAAAATGTCAAAAATTCCAGGTTTGGTGGATATAAAGTCGTCTGACGAAGGAGGAAACCCTGAGGCCAAGATAGTTATAGACAGGGATAAAGCCCAGTACTACGGTGTAAGGATCACAGAGATAGCTCAAATGGTAAGCTACCAGATATTAGGAAGCAGGGATCAGGTAACCATAAAGACGGACAACGACGAGGTCGATATAAACGTACAGTTAGCTGAAGAGTACAGGAGATCCACTGACAAATTAATGGATACCCAGATAAAACTCTCAAGCGGAAAGTACATAAAATTGAGAGATGTGGCACGCCTTGAGATAGGGGAAGGGGCATCGGAAATCAGCAAAGAGGATAAAATAAGACAGATAACAGTAAGCGCCAATACAAGTGGCGGCTTGGATATAAAAACAGCCCAAAAAAATATATTAGCAGCAATACAGGATGCAGATATTCCATCCGGCTTAAAGTATGAGTTCGGAGGGGAAGGGGAGCAGATGGCGGAAACAATGTCAGATCTAGGTTTTGCATTCATGCTTGCTATTTTCATAATATACTTCATATTGGCGGCACAGTTCGAATCTTTTGCACTGCCATTTATAATTATAGGATCTATACCGCTTGCTGTAATAGGTGTATTTTACGGGCTACTAATAACCGGCATAAAATTTAATGTAATGGTTATGGTTGGGATAATAATGCTTGCAGGTATAGTGGTAAACAACGCTATTGTATTGATAGACTATATCAATATATTAAAAGCCAGGGGTATAGAGAGGCACGCGGCCATAAGAGAAGCTGGTAAGACCAGGCTAAGGCCGATACTTATGACTACTCTTACTACAGTTTTCGGTATGGTGCCGCTAGCAATAAGTAACGGAGAGGGAGCAGAGATGTATAAGGGAATGGCAACAGCGGTAATTTTTGGATTATCCATGTCTACTATCCTTACACTGATTATAATACCTATACTCTATTCCTTGGTGGAAGATGGGAAAATAAGACTTAGCATAATGCTGAAAAAGAAAAAAGAAAAAAGTAAAGAGGTTTTAGAGAGTAAAAGCATATAAAAGAGACAGGGAAACCTGTCTTTTTTATTATATTGGGAGGGAAGGCAATGGAAGAGTACAAGGAAATAAAGATAATATACGATGCTACTCTCGAAAGGGAGATAATGGAGATATTAAAAGAGTTTGAAATAGAGAAGTACCTCATAATACCTAAAGTAAGAGGTTCGTGGGGGAAGCAGAGAAAGCATCTAAATGACCATGTATGGCCAGGAACTGACGATATACTCCTATTAATTTTAGAAAGGGAAATATCTGATAAAATACTGAAAAGGTACATTGAACTACGGGAAAAAATTAATTATGAGATCACTTTCACCATAATTGTTACAGCAATTGAAAAATATATAGTGTAATAATGTGGTAACTAATGTTTATTTTGAAAAAAAATAGAGCCAACAGTATTGAAATTTTACACTTTATCTGATATAATACGATGATTAGGGGAATGTTTTTTTTTTGAACAAGGAGGGGTTAGATGAACCAAAAATCTATTTTGGCTATTTCCGAAAGAAAAGAGCTTTTAAAACAACTTAGAAAAGAGCTTTCAGAGGAATTTGAAGTTATTACATTCAATAACTTTTTAGATGGGTTAGACATGTTAAGAGAAAGTGATTTTGATATATTATTTTTAGACCAAAATTTAACTTGGTTTACTTTTACAGAGGCAATGAGAAAACTTAAAGGGATAGGCAAGGAAATAGTGCCTGTAGCCCTTTTACAGGAAGAAAATGAGCTTGTATTGGAGGAGTTGAAAAAGGCGGATATTTCTCACTATGCAGTGCAGCCATTTACTAGAAGCAATGTGATGAGGGTTCTGATTCCAGCCTTAAGTCAACTAGAAGTCTTAAAAGAGAAGGCTAAGTTAGAGAAAAAACTCTCTGAGTCTGAGGAGGCTTACGAGATAATAGGGCAAAGCAGTAGGATAAAAGAGGTAAAAAGCTTAATAGAAAGAGTTGCCGACAGTGAGCTAACGGTACTGGTTACCGGGGAAAATGGTGTCGGTAAGGAACTTATAGGTAGGGAAATTTATAAAAAAAGTCAAAGGAAAAAAGGTAATTTTGTGTCTGTAAAATGTGCTTCTATCGCACCAGAAAGCCTAGAGATAGAGCTTTTCGGGGTTGAAAAGGGGGCATTGCACGGTGTAACTGGTAATAAAAAAGGGCTGTTGGAAGACGCTGACGGTGGGACTATTTTTCTAGATGAGATAAGTAAACTAGATCTTAAAAGTCAGGCAAAGCTTCTAAGAGTTATAGAATATGGTGAGCTTAGAAGAGTAGGCGGGAACAGACCTAGAAAAGTTGATGTTAGGTTCGTAGTTGCTACAAATAGAAATTTAGAAGAAGAAGTTAAAAAAGGTAAATTCAGGAAAGATCTTTACCATAGGCTGACTGTATTTACGCTAGAGGTGCCGCCATTAAGGGATAGAAAAGAAGACATCCCTATCCTTGCGAACTATTTCTTGAATAAAATAATTTTAGATCTTCATAAAGAGCTGCACGTAATTTCAGGTGAAGCTATGAAATATCTTATAGAGTATTCATTCCCTGGAAATATAAGGGAACTTAAAAATATAATAGAGAGGATGGTGCTTCTTTCAACTGATAAGGTTATTGGAATAGAAGATCTTCCTCTGGAGATAAAAATGAAGTCTGACACTTTAGAAAACAAGACCATCACAGGACTTGGACCTCTGAAAGAGATATTGGAAAAAGAGGTTTATGAACTTGCGGACGTAGAGAGGATAGTAATAGCAAGCGCTCTGCAAAAAACAAGGTGGAACAAGCAGGAGACTGCAAAACTACTGGGTATAGGTAGGACGACCCTGTATGAAAAAATAAGAAAATATAAACTGGATAAAAAATCTTAGGAGAGTATTCGATGATACTTTTGGTAGATAATTATGACTCATTCGTGTATAACCTCTATCAGTACATGGGGGAGATAAATCCAAACATCCTAGTGGTGAGAAATGATGAGATCAGCATAGAAGAGATAGAGAAGCTTGCTCCGGAAAAGATAGTTCTGTCTCCTGGACCAAAAACACCAAAGGATGCCGGAATATGCGTAGAGTTGATCAGAAGGTTTTATAAAACGATTCCTATTTTGGGGATCTGCTTGGGTCACCAGGCTATAGGAGAGGCTTTTGGAGCCACTGTATCATACGCAAAAGCCCTTTATCATGGTAAATATTCTATAATAGAACATGATGGGAAAGGTATATTCGCTGGGATAGAAAGCCCAACAAAGGTTGCAAGATACCATTCTTTGGCGATACTAGATGGAACCCTTTCTGAGGAGTTCATAGTAAACGCAAGAACAGACGACGGAGAGATAATGGCGATAAGCCACAAGGAGTACCCCGTATACGGACTCCAGTTTCATCCGGAATCAGTGTACACCACTGCTGGAAAAAAGCTTATTAAGAATTTTTTAGATTTAAAATAATTTTATGGGCATGGATTAGAACAAATTCATGCCCTTTTTTAGTTAAAAACTTGTAAGTTCATAAATTAGTTGGTATAATTGAGTAGCAAAAAAAATTAGGGAGGGAATGCAGTGGCAATTAGAAAATTGAGGAAACAGATGAAACCTTTGATATGGGTTTTTACGATAGCATTTTTTATTTCTATACTTGCTGTTGTAGTGGCAAATGTTAGAATGCTTGGGAAAAGTAAAAATAACGTACTTGCCATAAACGGGATGAAAGTCGATGCCAGCGATATAGAGAGGGCCTATAACAACAGGGTGGAACTATATTCAGGATATTACTCCAAGGCAATGCCTGAGGAGACTATAAGAACAATAGCAGTTAACGATGTAGTTGAACAGAATATACTTTTATCTCTGGCAAAAAAGCTCAAGATAAAAGTGTCTAGAAAAGAGGTAGACGAAGTCTACGAAAGAGCTGTAGGTAACATAAAAAATAAAGAAGATATAAGAAAGAGGCTTCTGGCGATTGGGTTTACGACGAAGTCTTTTAAAAAGTATATAGAAACCTCGCTTATTGCAGAAAAAGTCAGGGAAAAAATACAGGAGGAGTATACCCTAGGAGAAGGAGATGCTCTTAGAGAATACGACAGGAATAAGTATGGGGAGTACCTTGGTAAGGAGTTTGATGAGGTAAAGAATGAAATAGAAGAGAAATTAGCATCTTTGGGTCAGATAAGGCACTTCAGAGGCTTTGTTGCAGAACAGAAAAAAGAGGCAGATATAAAGGTATTGGATCCAAATTATGAGAAGTATCTGGAGAAAACAGAGTTTACTGAAGAGGGATTTGAGATAAGCAACCTAGATATAGCAAACAGGCTTCTAATACAAAAGCT
Organism: Ilyobacter polytropus; assembly: GCA_003246855.1. Taxonomy (GTDB): domain Bacteria; phylum Fusobacteriota; class Fusobacteriia; order Fusobacteriales; family Fusobacteriaceae; genus Ilyobacter_A; species Ilyobacter_A polytropus_A. Next base: position 11,875 of record QKCP01000061.1, on the reverse strand, counting down.
TTATGGTGAAGAGGACGATGAGAAAGCCAGAACAAATGCCTTAGAAGGTGTAAAAAAGGAAATAAAAATTGCGAAAGATGCATTAGATAAAGGGCTTGAAAAAAATACATCACTTAGCGTGGTAGATCAAATAGACGATTTGATAAACAAGCTTAGATGGCATTTAGTAGAAACTGCTGAACCTTCAGAAGCTCAGCTGAAGAAATATTTTTCAGAAAACAGCAGCAAGTATGACACTCAAGAGGAAGCAGCGATAAACATAGTTTCTTTCAGGCTTGAAGCCGCTGAAAGGGATGAGGAAGAGGCGCTGGCAAAAGCCAACGATATCTTAAAGAAAACGACAATAGACAACTTTTCTGACATGGCCAAGGAGCATTCTGAAGGACCTACAGCTGTAAAAGGCGGGGACGTAGGCTGGTTTGCTAAATCTATGATGGTTAAAGAATTTTCTGATGCTGTATTTGCCGGTAATATCGGAGAGATCTATCCAGAAGTTGTAAAAACTCAGTTTGGATACCATATAATTTATGTGACCGAAAGAAATGATGAAAAACAGGAAGCCAGAGCAAGCCATATACTGGTTAGGGCAAAAGCTGGTGAAGCTACCATGAATGAGATATATGAAGATGCTCAAAGTGAGTTGCAGAAGCTTAAAAACGGAGAAACAGATTTTGAAAAACTTTCAAAAGAAAAATCAAGCATGGGAGGCAAGTACGAAATCGGCGGCATAAAAAGAGGAACTTACGTACCTGAAATAGGCTATGATCTTGAACTGAACGAGGCTATATTTGCTTCTGGGATTAATGATAAAAAACTAGTGAAAACCAAAAATGGTGTATACATATTTGAAAAAACTAAATACACTCCTTTTAAGAAAGCTAGCTATGAATCTGCAAAGGACAGGGTGAAACACGACCTATCTATAGAGATCGCAGATGCAAAACTTAAGGCTATGTTTGAATAGAAGATATTTAGAAAAAATCCTGGCTAACAGGATTTTTTTCACATACAGGGATGCCAAATGTGAACAACAACTCTGATGCTTAGAAATACTTAGGGTTATATAGTTATTACAGAGACTAATAATAGGTGGAGATAGGTATAAAAATGTAAAATTATGGAGCAAAAAAACTTTACAGAAAAAATTAAATGTGCTAAAATTAACTTGCTAGTTTAAAATAAAATTTCAGATGGAGGGGAAAGTTTAATGACAAGAATCGTAGACGTTATAGCTAGAGAAATTTTGGACTCTAGAGGTAATCCAACTGTAGAAGTTGACGTTAAATTGGAATGTGGAGCTATAGGAAGAGCTGCAGTTCCTTCAGGAGCATCTACTGGAGAAAGAGAAGCAGTAGAGCTTAGAGATGGAGATAAATCAAGATACCTTGGGAAAGGTTGTCTTACTGCAGTAAACAATGTAAACACTGAAATCAAAGAGGCTATCCTAGGGATGGACGCTACTGAGCAAGTTGCTATCGATAAAGTAATGATCGCTCTTGATGGAACTAAAACAAAATCAAGACTAGGGGCAAACGCTATACTAGGAGTATCTCTTGCAACTGCTAAAGCAGCAGCGGATGCACTAGGTCAGTCTCTATTCAAATATCTTGGAGGAACTAACGCTAAAGAATTACCTCTTCCAATGATGAACATACTAAACGGTGGATCACATGCAGATTCTGCTGTAGATGTACAAGAGTTCATGGTTCAGCCAGTAGGAGCAAAAACTTTTGCTGAAGGACTAAGAATGGGAACTGAAGTATTCCACCACCTTGGAAAACTTCTTAAAGCAAACGGAGACTCTACAAACGTAGGAAACGAAGGAGGGTATGCTCCAGCTAAAATCGAAGGTACTGAAGGTGCCCTTGACATCATCATAGAAGCTATCAAAGCAGCTGGATATGAGCCAGGAAAAGACATCACTCTTGCACTAGACGCAGCAGCATCTGAGTTCTGCACTAAAGAGGGAGAAGATGGAAATAAGACTTACCACTTCAAAAGAGAAGGCGGAGTAAAAAGAACAACTGACGAAATGATCGAATGGTATGCAGGTCTTGTAGAAAAGTACCCTATTACTTCAATCGAAGATGGTCTTGACGAAAACGACTGGACTGGATTCGCAAAGCTTACTGCAAGAGTAGGAAACACAACTCAAATCGTTGGAGACGATTTATTCGTAACTAACACAGAGTACCTTGCTATGGGAATCAAGAAAAAGTCAGCTAACTCAATCCTAATCAAACTTAACCAAATCGGAACTCTAACTGAAACTTTAGAAGCTATCGAAATGGCTAAAAAAGCAGGATACACAGCAGTAGTATCACACAGATCTGGAGAAACAGAAGATGCGACTATCGCAGACGTAGCAGTAGCTACTAACGCTGGACAAATCAAAACTGGATCTGCTTCAAGATCAGATAGAATGGCTAAGTACAACCAACTTCTTAGAATCGAAGAAGAACTTGGTGAAACAGCTGTATACGCTGGAATGGATGCATTCTACAACATTAAAAAATAAGTTTTTATATTAGGAGCCCTCTAACAAGAGGGCTCTTTTTTATTTTTTAAATAAAAGGATATAAAAGAAGGTTACAGTAGAGAGGTGTAAACAGTTTTATGAGTGGGTGTTAACTTATGAAAAGAAATTGTCTTCTCTTCTTAATTTTTATGACGTTTTCAATAATTGTAATGGCTGAACCTGAAGAAAACATAAAAAAAGACACTGGTTATATACTAAGGCCTATTTATGGCAGAGCAAACTATTCAAAGCTCAGGAGAACTTTTCATGAAGCGGATGACTGGGATGAACAGGGGTCATATTTTTCGGGGATACAGGTAGAAAAAATTTTGTTAAGAGATTATAAAGAGCTGCCGATAGATTTTACTTTTTTGGGAAGTTTGTTTTATCATAAACAGGATATAAATGAACCTGACGGCATGTACACACAGCCAATAGAATTAAATGGCGAGGACACCTATCAGATAAATTTTGCAATAAAAGTTTACTACAAAAAGTTTCCATGGTCTAGCAAGGTAAAAACTAGATTTGGAGTGGGAAACGGATTATCCTATGTAGGAGAATACCTGGATATAGAAACACAAAATTTTAACAGTGAAGGAAAAGAAGCGAGAAGTCGACTTTTAAATTATATGGATATATCGCTTTCTTTTAATTTAGGTGATGTCTTAAAAAAATATGAGCTTAAAAATTGTTATGCAGGGGTAGGGGTATCTCATAGGTCGGGGATTCAAGGTGCGATAGAAGGTGTAAGAGGAGGCTCAAATTTTGCCACTTTATTTTTGGAGTTTGAAATATGAACTTAATCTAAATTAAAGAATTGAGAGTTTACTTAAAAAATAAAAGGGTATTTTTTAAATTAGAATTAATCTTTTTAAAATTTAGATTTTTATGATATAATATCTTGGCAAAAATGGTATGTTTTGGAGAGGTATATGGAATTTTTTCTTAGGAAAAGTAAAGACGAGGATATTTCTGATATATATAATTTGGTAAACAGGAAATATATAGAAAAGTACTCTAAACGGAATATGATTGAGGAGTGGGAGATTCACAGGGATTGGTACAGGTTTTTAATCAAATCGCCTAAGCACTTTCTCTATACGGTTTGCGACATCAATGGAAGTTTTCTAGGGCATGTTAGATTTGAGATAATTGGAGAAATTGGATTGATATTTCTGGCTTTATCGGAAGATATAAGGGGAAACGGGTTGTCGAAAAGAGTTATAAAAGAGAGTATGATTAAAATTAGTATGGATGCCCCAGGTGTAAAAACGGTTGAGGCTGATATCCTTGAAGAGAATTATGCCTCAAGAAAAGCTTTTAAAAGTTTGGATTTTGTAGAGAGCGGGAAAAGCAAAGAGGGTGTAGTTAGGTATCTGAAAAATATAGAGGACTTATGATAGGCATAAGAGGCGCATTGTAATACTTGTAACGGGGTTAAAATTGTGATATAATCTAAAAAAACTTACTAGGAGATAATAATGATAGAGAAACTTAGAAGAAATTATTATTACTATTATTATTTATAGAGGGATGTGCAACTGTAATAATGCAGAGGTACCCCTGGTTTTGTTATAATATAGTAAAGCTTCTGGGTTTGTATCTGTAAATAGTATGCTCGCAGATATAGGCTGCGGGCTTTTTTATTGAAAAAATAAGTCGAAAGGGGAAATTTATGAATATCGAAGCAGAAGTAAAAAGGCAGATGGAGATATTAAAAAGAGGTGTAGAGGAGATAATCTCCGAAGAGGAGCTGGAGAAGAAAATAAAGAAATCTCTAGAAACAGGCGAACCATTAAAGGTCAAGCTTGGTATAGATCCAACTGGAAGCGACCTGCATATAGGGCATGCGGTGCCACTTAGAAAACTAAAACAGTTTCAAGATCTAGGGCATAAAGTTATATTTTTGATAGGAACATTTACAGCTAGAATAGGGGATCCAACCGGGAAATCGGAGACAAGAAAAATGCTGTCTGCAGAAGAAATACAGGAAAACATAAAAACCTACCTAGATCAGCTTAAACTTATTTTGGATATGGAAAAAACAGAGATAGTATACAACGGGGATTGGCTAGAAAAGCTCAGCCTAGAAGATGTGCTTAAACTATTATCGCAATTCACTGTTGCACAGATGGTGTCTAGAGAAGATTTTGCAAAAAGGCTGAAAGATAACAAACCGGTTTCGCTGGTGGAATTTATGTATCCTATTTTACAAGGATACGACTCGGTAGCTATTAAAGCTGATGTGGAGCTAGGTGCAACTGAACAAAAATTTAATATACTTAGAGGTAGAGACCTTCAAAAGAATGCCGGGCAAGAACAGCAAATTTGCATGATGATGCCTATACTTGTGGGTCTTGATGGTGTGGAGAAAATGTCGAAATCCCTCAATAACTATATAGGCATAACAGAGGTTCCTAACGACATGTTTGGTAAGGCTATGTCGATTTCTGACGAGCTTATGTGGACTTACTATGAGATGGCCACAGACGTCCCTATGGAAGAAGTAATTGATATGAAAAAAGGAGTTGAAAACGGGACGTTCCATCCGATGGAAGCTAAGAAAAAGCTGGGGTATGAGATAGTAAAATCATATCACGGAGATGAAGAGGGGAAAAAGGCAAGAGAATGGTTTGAAAATGTATTCTCCAAGAAAGACCTATCTGTAGATCTTCCTGAGGTAAAGATAGATGTGGACGAGGCTGATGCAATAGAACTTCTAGTAAAGCAGCTTGGTTTTTTCAAGTCTAATTCAGAAGCTAGAAGGCTAATACAACAGGGTGGATTTAAAATAAATGACGAGGCTGTAACTGATGTGGCAGCTACGATAAGCATAGAAGACGGGATGATTGTAAGAGCAGGAAAGAAAAAAATTATAAAAATCGTAAAATAGGTGCAGGGCGCCTATTTTACTTTAGAAATTATTGGGGGATAAAATGGGGAATAGATTTTCTTATGAATTTGCCATGAAAGAGTATGAAAAACTAAGTGCCTACCTGGAAAAGGGAGGATTTAGGCATGATGTAAGCGGTAGCTTGCGCAGGAAAAAATCGGATATTGGAGACATAGATGTTGTTGTTATGGGTGATGAAAAAATAATTTTGGAGTATATAATAAAATACCCTGAGATAGGGCACCGTATAAATCAGTATGAGTACATGCTTGAAAGTGGGATATCTATACATATAATAGCTGAAGTGGAAGCAGAGTATACATATACACTATGGCATTCTACAGGTCCGAAACCCCATGTAAAGCTTATTGAAAATATGTATACAGACAAAAATAAACAGCTCGATAAAATGGTAGTGGATGAAAAAGACCTATATGAATCTATAGGTCTGGCATATATCATTCCTGAAGAAAGGTACAGGATGGTTTAAGCGGAGATATGTTTTTTTATCCAGATGAGGAGATCGCCATAGACCTCTATTTTGTTCTTTTCGTTTAAGATTTCATGTCTGGAATTTTCGTAAAGTTTCATGTCTAGGTCTTCGAATCCAAGCGACTGATATCTCTTGTACAAAGTCGCTGCTCCCTTTCCGTACCTCCCAAAGGGATCCTCTTTCCCGGAAATAATGAAAACAGGGAGAGTGTTTGGGATTTTCTGAAAATTTTTTCCCTTTAAAGTTTCCCTTATGAGGGAGAATAATGAATAATAAAAGCTGGCCGGAAGCACGCCCCCACAAAGGGGATCTTTTATGTACTCGGAAACCACTGTTTCATCGCTACATAGCCAGTCATATTTGCTATGTTTTTGAGTTTTTTTGTTGTATAATAGAAATGTTAAAAAATCTAAAAGAGGACTAGGGGAGTCTTTTTTTAAAAAGGTGATAAACTTTGCCAAAAATTTTCCCACAACCAACTCCAAACCGAAGCTGCCGTTTGATCCTGAAAGGATTAGCCCGCTTACTTTGAAATTTTGATTTTTTTCAAGCAGCCTTTGGGATAGGAACGACCCCATACTGTGTCCAAGGATAAAGATTGGCACATCTTGATTTTTTCTTTTGATCAAATCGTTTAAAATAACCTGATCGTCAGTTACAATCTCCAAGCCGTTTTTATCAAGCAAGCCTTTGTAGGCCGGACCTGGAATACTCTTTCCGTGCCCTCTGTGGTCTGAAGCATAAAGTGAGACTTTGTTTTTGTTTAAAAAATCAGCTAGTTTCAAGTATCGAGCACTGTGTTCAGCCATACCGTGGATTACTTGGACTACTGCAACTGGGGATTTTACTTCCCAACTGCGAACAAATATTTTTTTCTTACCGGATACCTCTATATAGAATTTTTTTTCCATCCTAAAACTCTCCTTAGAAATTTTTTAAAACTACCGATTTAATCCAAGTTGTTACTTAAGGTGTAAATACAGCAAATAGCTTAGGGTATTTATTTTAGTATATTCTATTTTGCTTTAAATTGCATCATTCGAATAGAAACTAAGGGTGGAATAGTATTAATTCATCGTTACGGCACAGGGATTTTTATGTGCAAATAAGGGAATTTTTTATGGTATAATGGAAATAAAACTCGGAGGCAATATGAGGAAGAAAGAGAAGGTAAAGAGAATAATAAGTGTATTCAGTGAGAAGTACGGCAAGCCGAGATGTGCTCTTGACTACGACACGCCTTTTGAACTTTTGGTTGCAGTTATACTCTCTGCCCAATGCACAGACATAAGAGTGAACCTGGTTACGCGGGAACTTTTTAAAAAGTACAACAAGCCTGAGGAATTTGCCGACCTTCCTGTGGGTGAGATAGAGGAGTTGGTACGCTCAACCGGGTTTTATAAGAATAAGGCCAAGAATATAAAGGCAGCCAGCAAAAAAATACTGGATGTATACAATGGTACGGTGCCGATGTCCATGGATGAACTGATTTCACTTCCAGGAGTTGGGAGGAAGACCGCCAACGTCGTCAGGGCTGAGATATGGGGACTAGCTGACGGGGTTGTCGTGGATACGCATGTGAAGAGGCTGTCTAACAGGATAGGCTTAGTGAAAAATGACAATCCCAACATCATAGAGAGGGAGCTGATGAAAATAGTGCCAGTAGAGGACTGGATAGATTACTCACATTTTTTGATACTCCACGGCAGGAGTACTTGCAATGCAAGGAAACCACTTTGTCAGGACTGTGAGATAAATGATATCTGTAAGTATGGGAAAAAAGTTTTAAAAAGTAAACACGACTAGGGTATAAATTAGAATATCAAAATCCCTAAAATTGCACTGCAAAATATAAGGGTAGTGGGATTTATCTTGTATCTGTAAAGTAAAAAGTAGATTACAGTCGACAAGATCACACTTTTAAAGTTTATGGAGCTGGTTTTTTCCGTAAAAAAAGTAGACCTGGATATTATTATACCTGCATATAATATCATCGCTGTAGTTATGGGTCTTATTGCAAAAAAGAAAGCTTTTTTATACCCGTTTTCCTTTAACTTTAAGATGAAATTTGACAGGATCAGTATGACTATAATAGATGGAAGTGCTGTGCCAAAAGTAGCTGCTACTGCCCCAGGAATACCTCCTACTTTTAAGCCTATGTAGGTTGCTGAATTTATGGCAATAGGACCCGGCGTCATCTGTGATAGGGAAACAATATCTAAAAATTCCTGTGAACTTATCCAACCGTTCTTTTCTATCTCGTTTTTAATAAGAGGCAGCATGGATAGCCCTCCGCCAAAGCTAAAGATACCTATTTTAAAAAAAACTGAAAACAGTTTAATGTATATCATTTTTCATTCTCCTTTTCAAAATAGCCTGACATCTTCAAGGGAAATAAGGTATAGAAAAGGATCCCGAAAACAGCTCCAGCTATAATTATCTTTATTGGGCTAAGCAATGAGAAAAACAGAGTTAAAAAAGAAGCTGTGAAGATGCATAATGTAATTTTATTTTTAACACTTTTTTTGAATATTTTCACCACGGCGAATAAAATCAAGGCTATTACGCAAGACTTGACACCCATAAATGCAGATTTTATAATTTGGGTCTTGAAATATGGCGCCAAAAATATTACTATTATAGTAATTATAAAAAAAGATGGCAGGATAACCCCTAGGGATGCCGCAAGTGAACCGGGCACTCCAGCTATCCTATAACCAACAAACGTAGCAGAATTAACAGCGATAGTCCCAGGAGTCATCTGCGCCACAGAAACAATTTCTAAAAGCTCATCTTCATCAATCCACTTTTTCTCGTGTATGATTTCATTTTCTATAAGCGGAATCATTGCATACCCTCCACCAAAAGTAAAAAGCCCTATCTTAAAAAAGGTCGAAAATAACCGAAAAATCATACCCTACCTCCCAATTTTTTTTAAATTTTACCACACAAGAAACGTATAAATCAAACTTTTTAGAAATTAAAATTGTAATATATTTTGATAATCTAAATCCTTGAAAATGGTTTAGATGTATGATATAATTTAACCATATCAAAATTTAGTGCAGTTTTATTGTATTAAAACAAAGTAAAATAAAGTCTTACAAATAATTCTTGACAAAACAAGTAAACAATGCTATTTTAGGTTGTATAAATATTTGAGGTGATATAGTTATGAAAAGAGTATATTTAGATAATAATGCAACAACTCAAATGGATCCAAAAGTATTGGAAGCGATGCTTCCATATTTCACTGAGACATATGCTAATCCATCAAGCATGCATAGATTTGGGCAGGAGTCTAATCGTCCTGTGAAGGAAGCCAGAAACCTTATCTCTAGCTTGTTAGGCATAGAAGATAACGAACTTGTGTTCACTGCTTCTGGGACTGAGTCCAACAACCTTGCCATAAGAGGTGTAGCTAAGGCATATAGGAGAAGGGGAAACCATATTATTACAAGCTCTGTAGAACATCCTTCTGTAAAAAACACCTGTGAAGCCCTTGAAAAAGAAGGGTATGAAATCACCTACCTTCCAGTAGATGAAAGAGGTGTAGTAGACTTGGAAGTTTTAAAAAGTTCAATTAAAAGAGAAACTATACTTATTACAGTGATGCACGCAAATAATGAAGTAGGAACAGTCCAACCAATCGAAGAAATTGCTAAAATAGCAAATGAAAATAAAATTCTTTTCCATGTAGATGCGGTACAAACTGTTGGTAAACTTCCATTTAAACCAAAAGAGATAGGAATAGACCTATTTTCCTTTTCAGGGCATAAATTTTATGGACCAAAAGGGATAGGAGGGCTTTTTATAAAAAAAGGCACAAGACTCGCCAAGGTAATAACCGGTGGAAGTCAAGAAAGTAAAAGAAGACCAGGGACATTAAATGTACCTGCCATAGTAGGTATGGCGAAGGCACTTGAACTTGCATACAGCAATATGGAAGAAGAATACAAAAGGGAAGAAGGGCTTAGAGACTACTTTGAAGAAGAAGTTCTAAAAAAAATTCCTGAAATCACTATAAATGGAAAAAACGCACCTAGACTTCCCGGGACGTCGAGTATAACTTTTAAATACTTAGAGGGGGAGTCGATACTGCTTAGTCTTGATTTCAAGGGGATTGCAGTAAGCTCAGGGTCAGCCTGTTCATCAGACGACTTGCAGGCATCGCATGTGCTGTTGGCTATGGGTATACAGCCAGAGTTTGCACACGGGACAATCAGGTTTAGCCTTGGAAGATTCAATACGAAGGATGATATAGATTATGTTATAGAGGAATTGCCAAAAGCAATCGAAAGGCTGAGAATGATGTCGCCACTCTGGAACGAGTATAAAACAGTTTAAAAATGAAAAGGAGATGTTATATATGGAATATTCTGAAAAAGTAAAAGACCACTTCATGAATCCTAGAAATGTAGGAGTAATTGAAGATGCTGATGGGTATGGTAAGATAGGGAACGCTTCGTGCGGAGATATAATGGAAATATTTTTAAAGATAGAAGACGATGTGATAAAAGATGCTAAGTTTAGAACTTTTGGATGCGCTTCTGCAATTGCTACCTCTTCAATATCAACTGAGATGATATTGGGGAAAACAGTAGATGAAGCTTTGAAGCTTACAAACAAAGCTGTGGCGGAGGCATTGGACGGTCTTCCACCAGCAAAAATGCACTGTTCGGTTCTTGCAGAAGAAGCTATAAAAGCGGCTATAGAAGATTATATTTCAAAGAAAAAATAGGTGAGGAGAAATCCTCACTTTTTCTCTGGTTTGGGAGTTGGTTTATTTTGAGAAAATTGATTTTAACTTTTATTTTCTTTTTGCTATGTCTTACTTCTCTGGCTGATCCTATAAATGTAGCAGAACTTGTGGCTGATGAAAATGGAAATCCAATAGTGTATAAAAACATAGATAAGGTACACCCGCTTGCCTCTGTCACTAAAATGATGACAGCCCTTATAGTTTTTGAAAAAATTGAAAATGGGGAGCTAAGTTTAAAGGACAGGGTAAGTATATCAGAAGGAGCATCTAGAATCGGTGGCAGCAGGATATACATGAAGCAGGGTGAGTATATGAGTGTAGAAGATTTACTTAAATCAACGATAGTATATTCTGCAAATAATGCTGCGTATGCTCTGGCTGAGCATGTTGGTGGAAGTGCTGATGGATTTGTGAAAATCATGAGAAAAAGGGCAAAAGAGCTAGGGATGGACAGTACTGTGTATAACACCCCTACAGGTCTGCCTACTAATATGACCGGGAAGGATATGGATGTAAGTACAGCCAGGGATATAGTGAAGTTATCTACCGAAGTATTGAAGCACCCAGCTTATCTTAAAATGGTAAATGTAAAAAAATCATATATAAGGAACGGTAGGGCGGAGATGCCTAATAGAAATAAACTTATAGGGAGCGTCCAGGGTATCGATGGTTTGAAGACAGGTCATCACGACAGTGCGGGCTACAATATATCTATTAGTGCTAAGAGAGGCAGCAAGAGGATTATTGTTGTAGTTCTAGGTGCACCGGATGAAAAAGAGAGGGACAAAGAGGTCGTTACTCTCGTAGAGAAGTTCTATAGAAGATATGAATTTATAGAAAAGATAAAGTATGAAAGAAAAAATCAATTTAAAGAAGAGTTTGAAATAGCTAGAAACGATAAAAAAAGAGATAGCGCATAGCGATCTCTTTTTTTTATATTTTTACAAAAAAACCGTTGACAAAGAAAGTGGACTGTGATAATATTATCCCTGTGCCTCGGAAAAGGGCGCAGCAAAAACAAAGGACATTGAGAACTAAATAGAGAAAGTTAAGCGCCAAAATTTATGGTGAATACCTCGTTAAGAGGATAAAATATATTGAATGAAGAGTTTGATCCTGGCTCAGGATGAACGCTGACAGAATGCTTAACACATGCAAGTCGACTGGAATTTGCCTTCGGGCATTAGTACGGTGGCGGACGGGTGA
>QKCP01000019.1 GCA_003246855.1 Ilyobacter polytropus | reverse complement strand
TTTGATGGCTCTAATAAAAGCGGTGTTAAAGACCTTGAGCTATAAGGATACGATACCTTCTCAAGTGCTGACTGACCTTAATGATATACTTTACCCAGACATAAACAACGAAATGTTTGTGACGCTTTTTTATAGTCATTACGATCACTCTACAAGGGAACTTTACTATTCAAATGCTGGGCATAATCCTTTGCTGGTATACAGAGCTAACGAAGATAAGGTAGTTGAGGAGAGTGTAAAAGGTGTGGCTGTAGGGTTTTTAGACTCCTACAACTATAAGCTTGGAAAGTTAAAAATGGAAAAGGGAGATATCCTGTTTTACTATACAGACGGTATAAGCGAAGCTGAGGATATTCAAAAAAATCGTTTCGGAGTGGACAGAATAAAGAAACTTATGCTCGAAAATAAAGAAAAGGGTGTAGAAGAGATAAAGGGAGAAGTTCTGAAAAGAGTAAATGAATTTATGGATGGAAATGAACAGGTGGACGACATCACCTTTGTTGTCATAAAAAGTTGTGAATAGGCAGGATTACCTGCCTATTAATTATTTTTTTGAAAAATAGTTTACATGTAAACAATTTTAAAAAAAATTAATTTTTTTGATTAAAATGTCTTATTAACCTCTGGACACCTTGAAAACAAAGGTTTTCAGGAAAGGACGGCATGCTTGTATATGAAAAAATGAAATTAGGGGTTATTTTTATCGAGTATACTATAAATAGAAGTGAAGATGGAAAAATTATTTTAAACATATAGAGTGCTGGTTAAAAGTTAATTAGATATCGCAATTACCTTAAGATAGTTAGGAGGGAGAACAATGAAACGTATAGCATTGATGTTGTTAGTAGTATTGGGTCTTGCAGCATGTACAAGTACAATGACTAAAGAAAACGGAGCAGAAAGATTATCAAGACCTACTGAATATAGATTGTTCCAAGATTATGGAAATAGGGAAGCTGATTTCTAGAACGTGTTGTAATGCTGCTTTTGGTAAGCCACTATTTGTAGTGGCTATTTTTCTAAGTGAATATCAAACAAAAATTATGTCGTGGAAAAATAAAAATTATCCAGTTCGTATATTGTCATGGAGTATAATATAAACAAGAAAATAAGTAGGCAAAAACTTCTAAATATATGAGTGCTGGTTGGGAAATTAGAAATATACAGTAAATAGTTATAATAGATGGGGAGGGAGAACGATGAAACGTATAGCATTGATGTTGTTAGTAGTATTGGGTCTTGCAGCATGTACAAGTACAATGACTAAAGAACCTGGAGCAGAAAGATTATCGAGACCTACTGAATATAGATTGTTCCAAGATTACGGAAATAGGGAAGCTGATTTCTAGGCTGATGTTTAGTGCTGCTATTAGCTGGCCACTATTCTTTAGTGGCTATTTTTCTAAACATAGTAATTTAAAAATTGTTCTAAAATTATGCAGGTAAAAATGAAAAAAATACAGAACTCTTATGGGGCTATGGAGTATACTATATGTAAGAAAAAATTATCAAAACAGAATTTGTTCCATACAGTGCTGGTTGAAAAGTTTCGCTATATATCGCAATTAGTTAATATAGATGGGGAGGGAGAACGATGAAACGTATAGCATTGATGTTGTTAGTAGTATTGGGTCTTGCAGCATGTACAAGTACAATGACTAAAGAACCTGGAGCAGAAAGATTATCAAGACCTACTGAATATAGATTGTTCCAAGATTACGGAAACAGGGAAGCTGATTTCTAGATTATGAATTTGCCTGGATGTTGTGTTTGACTTAGCCACTATTTTTAGTGGCTTTTTTATTTTTTTTGCTATTTTTTTAAAATAACGCATTTTTGCCATTTAATTGTCACAAAGTTTGTGTAAAATAAATATAAATAAAAATTTATGTAAGGACTGGTGGTTATGAAGAAGAAAATTATATTTTTTTCAGTATATTTGTTGCTGTCGGCAGCAATTTTTGCCAGAAATCTGGACGAACTCGTGAATATTATAAAGCAAAATGGGTATCAGAATGAGTATGGAGAATTTGAAAAAGAGAGCCTAGATGTAGAAGAAAAGAAGATAAATAGGACAAATAGGGACGGGATATCTGTAAACTTAGATTCGAAGTATACTGACTATAATGGCTCTGATAATGAAGATTTATCTGAGACAACTGCTGAGTTGCAGTATGATTTTTTTACATTCGATGCTAGCTATGATCATCTTGATGGAGATTCAAGTGCGGCAGTTGGTGTGGAGAAGGATATAAAAGATCTTATTTACAGTGAAAAGTCGCATAATATGGAGATATTTCAGTATGATAAGCAGCAAAGTCTTAATACAATTTCAGAAAATATAGACAACGAGATAATAGATTTTATTGATCTCTATCAAGATTACAAAGATACAGAGTTAGAGCTTGAATTCCAAAAAAGTTTGCTTCCAACTCTTGAGGGAGAATTGGAAATTCTAAAAAAACAGTTTGAGTTGGGAACAGGCACAAAATTCGATTATGAATATGCTCTTATGACACTTGAAAATCAGAATGCAGATATCGCAAATTTGGAGGACGAAATAAAAAAAATAAGAGAAAGTTTTTATTTGAAATATAGACTTGATATAAAAGAGGGAGAACTGGAAGATTTTGATGGTAACACAGAGCTTGCTTTGGAAGACTTTAAACACATAGGGGAGAGGGATATAGAAAACCTTGTATTGGATGAAAAAGTATCCCAGGAAAATTTGGACTATTCAAAATATGACAATAAGATGCCTACTATAGAAGTTGGAACTAAGTATGAATTAGAAGATGAGTATTGGACGGTTTACCTCTCTTTTTCTAAAAATTTGTTTGAATATGATGATACAAGTGCGCTCGAGGATATAGACTTAAAAGAGTTAGAAGTAAAAAAGGAGGAACTTCAAAAAAGCAATGAAAATGATAAACTTTCATATTGGAATGAATACAAAACTTTAAGTAAAGAATTTTATAATCTGGAAAGAGAGCTTTCGGTAAAGGAACTTGAGTATAAGATAGACAAAAAGAAATATGAGATGGGAACAAAGGATTTTGTAGATTATAGAGAAAGCTATGATGATTACAGACAGATAAATGTGGATTATCTTAAAAAGAAAAATGAACTTTATGCTTTTGTTGAAAAAATAAAATATAGAAGGTAGGGGTATTGATGAAAAAAATAATCGGAGTATTCATTTTAATAACTGCAGGAGCTTTATTTTTTAAAATTGACGGCAAGTCTGAGGAAGTAGAACTTAAATATTATGAAACTTATACTGTGAAAAAACAGAATATGGAAAATTATGTTGAAGCAAAGGCAGAAGTAGAGGCTCAAAATACAAAAAAAGTCTTTGTTGATAGAGCACTTAGAGTAAAAGAACTTTATTTTGATGAGGGGGACTATGTAAAAAAAGGCGATATAATCATGACGTTTGATGACGAGGATAAAAATAATGTTTTGCGTAGCCTGGAAAAAGAAAAAATTTCTCTTAAGAAGTACCAGAGAAATCTAAAAAATACAAAAGAATTGCAAAAAATAGGAGGAGCTACACTTGTGGATGTAGAAGATCTGGAATATGACATCTCAACAATAAAAATTAATATAGCGGAATATGAAGAAGAAATATCAAAAATGCCGGATAACATAAAAAGTCCTTTTGAAGGGACTATAACTTCAATGAACGCAGAGGAAAACTATCGTGTAAATACTGAGGAAGAGCTCTTTGAAATAGCAGATCAATCGGATATTTTACTTGTAGCCCAAGTACCAGAATACGATATAAGATATATAGAGCTGGGACAAAATGTGAGGATAAAACCAGAGATATATGAAAAAAAACAGGATGTAGAGGGGAAAGTGGTTGAGATAGCCAACATTTCTAGTGATGAGAGTGACGGAACTGCTTATGTGGAAGTAAGGATAGAGATAGCTGGCGATAAAACTTATCTGATACCTGGTTTTACAGCTGATGTTGAAATAATATATTTTAGCAGAGATAATTCCATATTCGTTCCCAGAAGTTCTGTTATAGAAAAAGATGGTGGGACCTATGTTTTTTCTGTAGATGATAAAGGCAGCATAAAAAAGCTTGAGGTTCAGCTTGGTGTTGAAAATACAGAGCATATAGAGATTCTAAATGGATTAAGTGGAGGAGAAAAAATACTTAAAACCCCAGATATGAGCTTAAAAGACGGTCAAATTATTACTGTGGGGAAAAAAGGTGGTGAAATTTCTAAAAATGGTCAAAATAGAAAGTCTAGAGAAGATATATAGGAACGGAGAAAATGAGCTCAAGGTGCTTAAAGGAATAGATTTTCATGTAGAAGTAGGAGAATTTGTCGCTATAATGGGACCTTCCGGAAGTGGGAAGTCTACACTTATGAATATACTAGGTTGTTTGGATAAATCCACCAATGGCAGATATATTTTAGACGGTGAAAATGTCTCCAATCTGAATGAAGACGAGCTATCTAGAATTAGGAATAACAGAATAGGATTTGTATTTCAGTCTTTCAATCTCTTATCTAAATTGTCTGCACTTGACAATGTATGTCTCCCGATGATCTATTCCAAGGTACACAAGCATGATAGAGTGGAAAGGGCAAAAAAAGCCTTGGATAGTGTAGGGCTGAGTGATCGGATACATCACAAGCCAAATGAGCTTTCAGGTGGTCAAAAGCAGAGAGTAGCCATAGCTAGGGCCTTGGTAAACAATCCTCGGATAATACTGGCAGATGAACCAACAGGTAACTTAGACAGTAAATCGGAAGCTGAAATAATGCAAATATTTAAAAATCTGAACAAGGAAGGGGTAACTATCATAATGGTAACCCATGAACCAGAAATAGGGAGGCAGTGTAAAAGAATTATAACGCTTAAAGATGGTGAAATACTGAGTGACGTTACAAACTAGGACTGCAGACAGTAAGAAGGAGTTGAATTAGATGAATTTTTTTGAAAGCATAAAATCTGCCTTTCAGAGCCTTATAGCAAATAAAATGCGGTCGCTGCTAACTATGCTTGGGATAATAATAGGGATATCTTCAGTTATACTTATGTCATCTTTGGGAAAAGGTGGACAGAAGCAGATAACGGGTGAGATGGCCAAAAGTGGTTACGGCAACTTTGAGATATCTGTAGACACGGATAGTGATTACTACAGGGAAAAATATCTTTTGGACGACTCGGACTTGCAAAGCATAAAGAAGATTGAGAGCGTGAAATATGCAAGCCCTAAAAGTCAGACAAGGGTTCAGTATGTAAACAAGGACACCAGGTACCGTGGAAGTCTTACGGCTACAACCCCTGATTATGAGGTTATAGATGAGATCACATATCTCGAAGGCAGGTCATTTTTAAAAAGTGAGTATGAGGGAAGACAGAACCTCATAGTTATAGATAACCTTACAGCAAAGGCATTTTATCCAAATGAAAGTGCCTTGGGGAAAACTGTGGAAATCGAGCTTGAAAGAGGTAAGGATAGGATAAGCTTTTTAGTTGTAGGGGTATTTCAAAACCCCGCAGAAAAAGTTGCCAGCATAATGGGGGCTCCAGGAATGCCGAGATTTGGGAGGATCCCCTTAAACACAGCAAAGGCGCTTTTAGACATAGATACTTATGATACCATTGTTGTAAAGTCAGCTGATCCTGAAAACATGGTGGCAGCTATGGAAGAGGCGAAGAGTACTCTCGAAGATAAGAATAACATCAGCTCAGACCTCTATGAAATATCTGAGAGCGTGTCTAGGGGAAGCTCGTTTGACAATATACTAAGTACACTTAACATCTTCATAACAAGTGTAGCTTCGATCTCACTCCTTGTTGGCGGGATAGGAGTCATGAACATAATGCTGGTAAGCGTTACGGAGAGAATAAAAGAGATAGGAATAAGAAAGGCCCTTGGAGCGAGAAATGTAGACATACTAATACAGTTTCTCATAGAATCAGTCATATTGACAGCTATAGGCGGTATGATAGGCATAATTATCGGGATTTTGGGTGCCTTTTTTGTAGGAGGAATATTAAGCGTAGAGCCTGTTTTTTCGACTACAATACTTATCGTATCTGTAACAGTATCAACACTAATAGGGATAGTTTTCGGAGTTGTGCCGGCAAGAAAGGCTGCACTTCTAAATCCTATTGAGGCGCTTAGGGTGGAATAAAAGATAGCATGTGTATACAGAATCTTTTATTTTAATAGTTTTGAACGAAAGCTTTAGGGTTAAAAGAAGTAGAAAAAAAGATTTTCCGCAACATAAATTTACAGCGGCGTATTTAAGTGATGAAGATGAAGAGTTTGAAATAAAGCTTACATATGACTATGATCATGGCGGAAAGTATAGCATGGGAATGGGATTCAGCCATTTTGTATTAACTGTGCCAGATTTGAGGAACTCTTATATTACTCATAAAAAAATGGGGTATAAAGTCACCAATTTGAAAAATGTTCCGGGAGAAAAGCCCATATGTTATTTCCTTACTGATCCAGATGGTTATAAAATTCAGGTAATTAGAGATTAAAGAAGATAAAGCTTGAAGGATCAGCCTGAATAGGGGCTCTTTTCGTGCGGAAAATAAATTCCCATGAAAAGGCCCTGTTTTTGTATTATACTAGAAGTATAAAAATGTAATATGGAGGGGACAGATGTACAGAGTACTTGTTGTAGAAGATGAGCCTAATATGAGAAGACTTATAAAGGATTTTTTGAAAAAAGATGGGTATAAAGTATGGGAGGCAGAAAACGGCAGGGAGGCTTTGGAGATATTTGAGAGTGAAGAATTTGATCTGATTATATTAGATGTGATGATGCCAGAGCTTGACGGCTGGGTTGTGTGCAGAGAGATCAGAAAGAGCTCTCAGGTACCAATAGTGTTTTTGACGGCTAAAGTACAAGAAAGCGATGAACTTTTTGGTTTTGAGCTCGAAGCTAACGACTACATAACAAAACCGTTTAGCCTAAAGGTTTTATCGGCCAGGATAAAGGCACTGCTTAAAAAGCAGAATAACGGAGGGGAGAAACTAAAGAACGGAGACCTTTTTCTAGACTACGAGAAGCACACCGTATCCAAGAGAGGTGTCGACTTAGAACTAACGCCGAAGGAGTTTGACCTGCTATTGTACTTCATGAAAAATAAGGGGATAGCACTTAGCAGGGAAAAAATATTAAATAAAATATGGGGATACGATTATTTTGGTGACTTGAGAACTGTAGATACACATATAAAAAGGCTGAGAAAGAAAATAGGTGAAGAGTTCATAGAGACCGTGAGGGGATTCGGGTACAAGTTTAGGGAGGATCAATGAGAATATCCAAAAAACTTTTTTTAATGAACAGCAGTATTATAATATTCGTACTAGGGCTTGTATTTTTGTCTACCAGAGTCTATTTTCAAAGGTACTATGTAAACCAAAAAACCAATCAGCTCAAAGAGATATCTGAATATATAAAAAATCCAAGCAGCCAGTCGGGGTTGGAAGAGATAGAAGACCGCTATAGAGTAAGGGTTGACTTCTTAGATATGGAAGAGGAAGAGCTTTTTTATTACAATGGTTTTTTAAGAGAAATATATGGGGAGGATTTTACTAAAGAAAATATAAGTAAAGCTTTAGCTGAAAACGGGGAGATAATTCAGCTGAGAAAAGATAAAAGAACCGGACTTGATTTATTGTCATATATGAGTTTGTACGAAAAGGGCATACTAATGATAGTGTCATCACCAATATACCCTATGCAGGAGGCGGTAAAATATTCGGAGAAGTTTTACCTGTATATTCTGCTACTAGCATTGGCTCTAAGTTTTGCCATAAACTATTTTTTTTCAAAAATATTCACAAATCCTTTGACGGCCTTAACGGAAATAAGTCGAAATATGGCTAATTTAAGCTTTCAAAAAAAAGCCGACATAAAAACAGGGGACGAAGTAGAGGAGCTTGCGGAAGGCATAAACTACATGTCAGAGAAACTAGACGATACCATAAAGAAGTTAGAAGATTCTAACATAAAGCTGAAAAAGGAGATAGAAAAGGAACGGATACTGGAAAAGTTTAGAAAAGATTTTATATCCAGCGTCAATCATGAACTTAAGACTCCCATAGCTCTTATAAGCGGTTATGCTGAGGGTTTAAAAGACGGTGTGGCAGACGAGGAGTCCAGGGATTTCTACTGTCAGGTAATAATGGATGAGGCAAACCGCATGAATATCATGGTAAAAGATTTGCTGCTTATATCACAGATAGAATCTGGATATTTCAAAATGAGCAAGTCATCTCTTGATATAAGCGGGATTCTTGAAAGCTGCCTTCACAGATTTGAAATTTTGATAAAAGAAAAGGGACTTAAGGTAAGTAATGATTTAGGTGAAACTATAATAGTATCGGCCAACAAAGACGGAATAGAAAAGGTGCTGAATAATTTGTTGAGCAATGCAGTGAAGTACTGCCAGGAAGGCGGCAAGATAAAGATAGGGGTGGAAGAGCACCGGGAAAAGGTGAAGGTATTTATCTATAATAGCAGCAATAAGATTGCAATGGGAGAGCTAGATAAGATATGGACGCCTTTTTATAAGCTGGATAAGTCAGGGTCTAAAAAATACGGCGGCACCGGCCTTGGACTTGCAATAGTAAAAGAGATACTTGAAAAGCACGGAAGCGAATATGGAGTTGATTTATTAGAAGATGGCCTCGAGTTCTATTTTTACCTTGAAAAAAACCGTGAAACTACCGATTATTGACACTTAATTGTCACAAAGTGGATGTATACTTTATTTGAAACTAGAAAATAAAGGAGGTCATATTATGAAAAAGAAAGCATTGATTTTGGGGATAATCCTGTCAACTGCAGCATTTGGAATGGACAAGGGTAATTTCGAAAAGATGGATTATCATAAAAAATTTAAAGAGGTAAAAGAGCAACGCATGGATTTTTTTGAAAACCTCAGCGAAGATCAGAAGAATAAAATAAAAGAACTAAGACTTGAAAACATAAAGAAGAACTCAAAACTAAATCTAGAAGCCGATGAGAAGAAAATACAGATAAGAAAGATTATGGCGGAAGATAAGGTGGCATGGGACAAGGTTAAAAAACTCACCAAAGAGATAGGAGTATTAGAAGGAGAGATTAATTATAACAATATAAAAAACCGTTATGAGATAAGGAAGATAGCCGACTTCGGGGGACCTGTGGGGCCAAGCGACTACAAAAGGATGGGCGAAGAACAAAAGGATATGAAATAATAGCCCATAAAAGAGCTCCGATGTATATACATCGGAGCTCTTTTGATTTTTTGCCACTATATTACAGTGAAACTACTGAATTAGATTTAAATAAATTTTAAGCAGCAACTTAAGTTAGGTAAAAACAGAAAAATGTAAAAAAAAAAGAGTTGTGACCTTAAAAAATAAAAATACCTATTATTGCACTAGTAAATACCAGTAGAGTTGGGTTAAATTTAAATCTATACAATAAAATGTACAGTAAGGCTGAGAATATTATGCTTTTAAAGTTGAATGAGTGGGCAAACTCCGTGAAGTTAAAAAAAGTAGACCTGGATATGACTATAGCTGCATAAAGCATCATAGCTGTAGTTATAGGGATGATCGCAAGAAAAAAGGCTTTTTTATATTTGTTTTCTTTTAATTTAAATATTAAATTAGAAAGAATTAGAATTACTATAATAGACGGTAATGAAACACCAAGTGTGGATACTACAGCACCAAGAATTCCTCCTACTTTTAACCCGATGTAAGTCGCAGAATTTATCGATATAGGTCCTGGAGTAATTTGTGAAATTGAAACAATATCTAAGAACTCTTTAGAAGTTATCCACTTGTTTCTTTCGATCTCTTTCTCTATTAAAAGAAGCATAGAAAGGCCGCCGCCAAAACTAAAAATGCCTATTTTGAAGAAAACTGAAAATAGTTTAATGTATATCATTTTTATCACCTTTTTCAAAACTATCTGAATTTTTTAGAGGGAAGAGGATATAAAATGTCATTCCGAAAAATACGCCTGTTAAAATAACCTTTATGGGGCTTAAGATTGAGAAGAATAAGGTCAAAAAAGAGATTGTAAAAATAGAAAATGAAATCTTAGTCTTAACGCTTTTTTTAAATATTTTCACAACTGAAAACAATATTAAGGCAATTACGCAGGATTTAATTCCCATAAAGGCAGAGCCCACAATTTCCGTATTAAAATACGGTTCTAAAAAAAGCACTATGAAAGTGATTATGGAAAAGGACGGCAAAATAACTCCAAAGGATGCTATAATCGATCCTAGGACACCGGACATTTTATTGCCAACGAAAGTAGCAAAATTAATAGCTATCGGGCCTGGTGTCATCTGTGTGACTGAGAGTATCTCCAAAAATTCTTCACCATTAATCCACCTTTTTTTTTGTACCATTTCAGTTTCTATAAGTGGAATCATAGCATATCCACCCCCAAAAGTGAAAAGTCCTATCTTAAAAAATGTTATAAATAGTTTAAATACCATAGCCCACCTCCAATTTTTTAAATTTTATCATAGGGGGAGATTAAAAATCAAATGTTTTATGGTCGTAGTCTATAAGTGGAAGCTTTGACATTTTTTGGAGCTTACTAAGGCATCAGCAGCGAGGTAGCTTTTTTCCAAAAGATAGGGTAGAATGAATATTAACTATATGCTATAAATTAATTTTAAGATCAGAATATACAGCCAGGGTAACTGGAATAGTTGTTTTGCAGTAAGCTTTTTATTGCGGCCATTTCAAATTATTAAAATTATTACTAGCTTAAAAAGGGAAAATCGGATTTTTGTCATATATTTAGTTTATTTGGGTTGGCTTAATTTAACGATTATATTTAAAAATACATGTGGAGGAACAAAATGTACAACAATATGCTTGAAACAGTTGAATATCTAACTAGGACAGCTAACTCTCATGCCAAGATAGGAATAATACTTGGCTCTGGATTAGGCGGGTTAGTTGATAAAATGGAAGAAAAACTTGAGGTTGATTATATGGATATACCAAACTTTCCTGTCTCTACAGTTGAAGGGCACGAAGGGAAGCTGGTTTTCGGTAAAATTAGTGGTGTAGAGATAATTGCAATGCAGGGAAGGTTTCATTTTTATGAAGGATACTCCATGCAGGAGATAGTATACCCTATATATGTTATGAGACAGTTGGGATTGGAAAAGTTAATAATCAGCAATGCTGCAGGAGGGATAAACAGGGGATTTAAGGCAGGTACTTTGATGATTATAGAAGACCATATAAACATGTTTGGGACAAATCCTTTGATAGGCAGGAATGACGAAAGGTTCGGACCACGGTTTCCGGATATGACCGAGGTCTACAAAAGGAGTCTGATAGATATAGCTCGTCAAACTGCCACGGAGCTGGGCATAGATTACGAGCAGGGGATTTACATCGGCACAACTGGACCTTCTTATGAAACCGCAGCGGAGATAAGGGCATTTTCAGTACTGGGCGCCGATGCTGTTGGAATGTCTACAGTACCGGAAGCTATAGTGGCAAACTATCTGGGGATAGACGTTTTGGGAATATCCTGCATAACTAATATGGCAACGGGCTTAGCCGATACAATGCATTCGCATGAAGAGGTTGTTAAGACGGCTAAGAAAGTTGAGGAAAATTTTTGTAACTGGGTGGAAAACATAGTTGAAAAGCTGGGTGAGTGAAGCCCCTAGATGTTGAAAAGCTTTAGAAAAATAAAGGCAGCCATACAGGCTGTCTTTAAAATTTAGTGGTATTTGTCTATTAAAATTTGTATGGGGGTAGCTTATGAGAGTTGTTGACATAATAGAAAAAAAGAGGGATGGGAAGGAACTCAGCAGGGATGAGATAGAGTTTCTTATGGACTCTTACATGAATGAAGAGGTACCGGACTATCAGATGTCTGCATTTATGATGGCTGTCTACTTCAATGGGATGAGCAAAGAGGAACTTAAACTATTCACAGAAAAGATGATGCACTCCGGTGAGCTAATAAAGCTTGACGGCATTGATAAGTTTATTATAGACAAACACAGCACAGGGGGAGTAGGTGACAAGACGACAATAGCCCTCGCGCCTATATTTTCTAGTTTTGGGATAGGAACAGCGAAACTTTCCGGTAGAGGGCTGGGTCATACTGGTGGAACTATTGACAAGTTTGAATCTATAACGGGCTTTCTTTTCCCACCTACAAGGCTTGAGCTCGCAAAGATGATAAATAAAACCGGTATAGGCATAATGGGGTATACTGACACCATAGTTCCGCTGGATAAGAAGCTCTACTCTTTAAGAGATGTCACAGGAACAGTTCCTAGCATTCCGCTTATAGCAAGCAGCATAATGAGCAAAAAACTTGCTGTATACTCAGATGGAATAATTTTAGATGTCAAGGTGGGCAGCGGGGCTTTCATGAAGGATATGGAGAGCGCCAAAGAGCTAGCTAAGACTATGTTGGAAATCGGAGAGGGGTTCGGAAGAAAGGTGAAGGCGGTGCTGAGCAACATGGACCAACCCCTTGGTTTTGCTGTTGGAAATAGTCTGGAGATAATAGAAGCTATAGAGACTTTAAAAGGCAAAGGGCCTTGGGATTTTACATATCTGGTGGTAACCCTTGCGGCTATGGGCCTACAGATGAAGGGGGAGGTTTCTGACATAGATGAAGGCAGAAGGCTTGTAGAAGATATGATAAAAAGCGGGAAACCACTGAAAAAGTTGAAAGAGTTCATCGAGATGTATGGCGGTGACCCATACGTTGTAGAAGACTATTCACTGTTACCAGTTGCTGAGAGGAGATTGGAAGTAGTAGCAGAAGTGGAGGGGTACGTGAGCCATATAGAGGCAGACCTGGTGGGGAAATCTGCAATGGTACTGGGAGCTGGAAGAGAGAAAAAAGGCGATGAGATAGACCCTTCTGTCGGAGTGGTGCTTGAGAAAAAAGTTGGGGATAGGGTAGATAAGGGGGATATCCTAGCGAAGATATACTATTGCCAAGAGAAAAATTTGGAGCTGGCTAAAAAAATGCTTATAGAAGCATACTCAATAAACCCAGAACCTTGTGAAAAGAGTGAGGTAATTTTCGAAATACACTCTGTAAACATATAAGTTTTCGGGAGGACTGGAGGAAAAATGGAAATAAATAAATATATAGACCATACGATCTTGAAGGCAACAACGAAGGTAGAAGATATAAAAAAGCTTTGTGCAGAGGCAAAAGAGTACGGATTTTATTCAGTTTGTGTAAACGGATGCTATGTGGAGCTAGCTAAGAAAGAACTGGACGGAAGTGATGTAAAGGTAGCTGCTGTAGTAGGCTTTCCACTAGGCGGCATGAGCAAGGCTGCAAAAGTGTTTGAAGCCAAAAGTTGTTTAGATGATGGGGCTTATGAAATAGATATGGTTATGAACATAGGTTTTTTCAAATCCGGAAATTATGACAAAGTTGAGGAAGAAATAAAGGAGGTAAAGCGGATAATAGGGGATAAGGTGTTAAAGGTTATAATCGAGACCTGCTACCTGACAGATGAGGAAAAAGAGTTGGCCTGCAATATTTGCATAAGGGCTGGGGCTGATTTCGTGAAGACATCAACTGGATTTGGCATCGGAGGCGCAACACTACAAGATATCGAGCTCATGAAAAGGGCCATTGGCAGCAAGGCGAAGGTAAAGGCCTCCGGAGGAATAAAGGATTATAAAACTGCAAAAAAATATATAGAGATGGGGGCAGAAAGGCTGGGTACAAGCAGCGGAGTGGAGCTTGTAAAAGGCGAAAAAGTAGAAGATGGAGGGGACTAGTTCTATGGGAGAGGTTAAGATAGATAGGGTAACTGTGATAGTCCTAGACAGTGTTGGCGTAGGAGAACTTCCCGACGCGGATAAATTTGGGGATACAGGTGCAAATACAATAGCACACACAGCCGATGCTGCTAGCGGTCTGAAACTCCCAAATATGGAAATTTTGGGCCTCGGGAACCTAACGAACATAAGTGGGGTAAAACCAATGAGACATACTAGTGGTGCTTACGGTAAAGCGGCTGAACTTTCAAAGGGGAAGGATACCTCTGCCGGGCATTGGGAGATAGCTGGTGTTGTAACAAAAACTGCTTTTCCCACATACTCTAAAGGATTTCCAAAAAAGCTTGTGGAAGAACTTGAAAAAAGGACAGGGAGAATGGTGATGGGGAACTGCCCTGCTTCAGGGACGGCCATAATAGAGGAGTTAGGGGAAGAGCAGATAAAAACCGGGGCATGGATAGTTTATACTTCTGCAGACCCAGTTCTGCAGATAGCCGCCCATGAAGAGGTTATACCACTTGATGAACTCTACAAGGCGTGTGAGATAGCCTTAGAGATATGTAAAGAATTGGCTCCAGTGGTAAGGGTGATAGCCAGGCCGTATATAGGTGAAAAACAAAGTGGATTTGTCAGGACAGAAAATCGGAAAGATTATTCGGTTGAACCGCCTGAGGAAACAGTTTTGGATAGGTTAAAGCTCGCCGGGCTTGATGTGGTCGGTATTGGTAAGATAAGTGATATATTCTCCGGCAGGGGGATAACACGGGATATGGGGCACAACATGAATAACAAAGATGGGATACTAAAGAGTATCTCAGCCCTTAAAGAAAACACAAAAGGGCTCATATTCACAAATCTGGTTGACTTCGACATGAATTACGGACATAGGAGAGACCCAAAAGGTTATAAAGAAGCTCTAGAGGAGTTTGACTATTATATACCGGAAATTTTAGACAATATGGGAGAAGAGGAAATATTAATAATAACTGCAGATCACGGATGTGACCCCACCTATAAGGGGACTGATCATACAAGGGAGTATGTGCCCGTACTGGTCTGTGGCAAAAGGGTGAAACCAGTAAATATAGGCACAAGGAAGACATTTGCAGATATAGCAGCTACTCTTGAGGAGCTACTGTTAGGGACAAAGAGATGCGGCAGTTTTGTAAAAGAAATACTTGATTAAAATTGGAGGTTTTAGATGAGTGTTCATATAGGAGCAAAAAGTGGAGACATAGCGGAAACCGTGCTTTTGCCGGGTGATCCTCTCAGGGCAAAATGGATAGCGGAGACATTTTTAGAGGATGCGGTATGTTATAACACCGTCAGGGGAATGTACGGATATACCGGCCGATATAAGGGTGAGAGGGTATCTGTGCAGGGAACAGGAATGGGGATACCGTCAATATCGATATACGTGAATGAACTGATAAAAGATTACGGAGTTAAGAACCTCATAAGGGTTGGTTCAGCGGGCTCGTATCAAAAAGAGGTGAAGGTGCGCGACATAGTCTTTGCTATGGCTGCATCTACAAACTCCGGGATAAATAAACTAAGGTTTGGCGGTGCTGATTACTCCCCAACTGCAGATTTCGAGCTTTTTTTAAAAGCATATGAGGCAGCAAAGAAAAAGGGGATAGCCGTTAAAGCGGGTAACATACTGACTTCCGATGAATTCTACGGAGATGAATTTGATGCCTATAAAAAATGGGCTAAATTTGGTGTCCTCTGCGTAGAGATGGAGACGGCAGGTTTGTATACTATAGCAGCAAAATACGGTGTGAAGGCTCTCACTATACTAACCATATCGGATTCACTTGTAACCGGTGAAGAGACAACATCGAAGGAAAGGGAGACTACTTTTAAGGATATGATAGAGATAGCCCTGGGGACACTTTTTGAATAGGGAAAGGGGCATTGCAATGGATGAAAAAAAAATATCAGAACTTGTGCGTAGGGCTGTAGAAACTAGGGAGATGGCTTACGCCCCGTATTCTAAATTTAAGGTTGGAGCGGCTGTTCTGGCTGATAACGGAGAGGTATATACAGGGGTTAATGTGGAGAATTCCTCCTACGGACTGACGAACTGCGCAGAGAGGACCGCCATATTTACCGCTGTAACCAATGGTATGAAAAAAATAATAGCCATCGCAATAGCAGCCGATACAGAGGAGCCTGTAAGCCCTTGCGGTGCATGCAGACAGGTAATATATGAATTTTCAGACAAAGATACGATAATTATCCTTTCAAATTTAAAAGGGGATCGTATGATTTTTGGAGTAGAAGAGATTTTGCCATATGGATTTAAGTAACTGCTTTATGGAGTTAGATG
>QKCP01000120.1 GCA_003246855.1 Ilyobacter polytropus | reverse complement strand
TTGTTAAACGGATTATCTGATCTAAAAATAAAAAATATGGTTTCAAAACTTAGTTTTAAAGAAGTAGCGGATATAATAAATGAGAGTAAACTGTTTATAGGAATGGATAGCTCTCTTTATAATTTGGCGTATATTTTGCACAAAAAAATAATTTGTATATATGGTCTTGGGAATACAGTCAATGGTGTTGGAGCGGTAGAGCATAGAGGGGACGATATAAATATCGTTAAGCTGAATATGGATTGTTCCGGATGTGAGTGGAACTGTAAATATAAGAGCAGCCAGGATGAGACAGCTCCATGCGTGGAAAATATAAATGAGGACAGGATAAAAGATGCGATCAAAAAAGTTTTATTTTAGCTTTAAAATACAGGGGGAAAAACTTTGGATATGGTTAAAAGTTTTGAGAGAAGCAGGGTTTCATCAGAAAAAATATTTTATTTTTTCTTAGTGGTAATGGCATTTTTTATAGTTTCCTATAAAAAAGCCCCAATAAATATCTCATATGTTGCAATATTGCTGCTGACTATTTTTAAGATAAGAAAAGAAGGTTATAGAAAGACTGGCTATGAAGTTCCTATATTGTTGTTTATAGGGGCTGTTTATTTGAGCATGATTGGTGCCGTTAGGCCGGATTTTGCATTTGATAATTCGGACGGACTTGTAAAAGCACTTTTATTTCCTTTGATTTTAGGGCAGTATAGACTTTCGGATAAATGGAAACAGAATATCTTCAGAGTTAGTTCTTTAGGATCTATAATTCTTATATATCAGGGTTTTTTAGAAATATTTGGTAAAATACCAAGTAAGTTCAATGATAGACTTAGCGGTGAGTTTAACGTATGGATTTACGGAGCACTTTTAGCATATTCAGTTATAGTGACTATAGTAGTTCTTTTTAAAGAAAAAAATAATTATTGTAAAATATTTTTTGCTGTAATACTTATTTTTGACATGTACTGTTTGTTGTTAACACAGAGTAGGGCTTCATGGCTAGGGGTTATATTTGGAATGTTTTTTATAATGTTATTTTTAAATAAGAGACTGTTCGTTATAGCAATGATAACTTCTCTGATTTTTTTAGGAACGGTATTCGTTAAATTTCCAAATAATAAATATGTGTCAAGAATTAAATCGATAGGAAATGTAGAAACAAACACTTCGAATAAAGGCAGGTTTGAAATATGGAAATTTGGTTTGGAAAAATTTAAAGAATCGCCTGTAAACGGGATAGGCTATAAGAATTACAGATTTGTGGAAGAATATGATAAATATAAAGTTATGCCCAGGCCTGCGATGCATGTACATAACAGCTTTTTAACAGTTCTCATAGATACAGGGATAATAGGTTTTTTATCGTATTTGATACTATTGTTTTCAGTGCTTACTAAAAACGTTAGAAGTAGCAGTATTTGGGGTTATTTAGTTGCAGGCATATTTATTGGAGTAGAATTTACAAACGGCATGTTTGACTCTAACATAATTGATCCGCAAATACAGTGGATTTTATATTTTTCATTAAGTTTAGTAGCCGGAGGTATAGATGAAAATATTGGTAGTAAGGTTTAAACAGATAGGGGATTCTGTATTAGCATCTCCTATATGCAGTACACTGAAAAAAACGTATCCAGACAGCGAAATAGACTATGTGTTATATGAGCATATTGCCCCTATTTTTGAAAATCATCCGGAAATAGACAACGTAATATCCATAACAAAAGATGAGCAGAAAAACCCGGTGAAATATTTTTTAAAAGTCTGGAAAATAACCAGAAAAAAATACGATATAATTATAGATATAATGTCAACACCTAAAAGCGAACTGTTTACTTTATTTGGCAGAAGTGCAAAATACAGAATAGGCAGGTATAAAAAAAAGAGGGGATATACATATACCCATAAAATAAAAGAACCACGCGATGCAAAAGACAAAGTGGATAAATTTTTGAGAATGCTTGAGCCGCTTGAAAAGGACGGAGTGAATGTAAAATATGACAGCAATTATACTATCTATATAGAAGAAGAAGAAGAAAAAAATATTTTGAGGAAGGGAATGGAGGCTGCCGGTGTAGATTTTAAAAAACCTGTTTTTGCTTTTGCAATAAACTCTAGAAGGCCAGAAAAAATATGGCCAAAAGAGTATATGAAGACTCTTGTAACAGAGTGTTTGGAGAGATATGGAGCCCAAGGGATTTTTTATTATTCACCTGCAGAAAAAGAGTATGCACTTGAGCTGCATAAAGAACTTTTAGATAGAAAAGATATATTTACCAATATTGAAACTAAAAGTATTAGGGAGCTTGCAATGCTAATTTCAAATTGTGATATGTTCATAGGAAACGAAGGTGGGCCAAGACATATAGCCCAGGCTTTGGATGTACCTTCTTTTGCTATTTTCTCACCAAGCGCAGAAAAAAAAGAATGGCTTTCAAACGCAAATGAAAGACATACTGGAATAGAAGCTAAGGATATTATAAAAGAGGAGAAACTAACAAATATGGATTATTGGGACAAATATAAGGCAATTACTCCAGAAATTGTACTTAAAAAGGTAGATGAAATGGTGAAAAAATATGTTTTGTGTTAAGTATAACGGCTGGACAATTCATTGTTTGGAAGAGAAAAAAGAACTTATAGAGCTGGCCAAAAAAGTAACTGACGGACAGGAATTTCATGTTGAAAAAGAGCTGAAGGCAACAAAGAGAAATTACGTAGCAAAAATCGGTTTTAATGGGGAAAGCTATGTTTTAAAGTCTCCAAGAAACGAGTTTAGAATTCCTCAAAGAAAAGTGGCTACAGTTTTTAAAAAAGGGGAAGCTCTTTCAACTTTGGTAAATATAACAAAAGCAAGAGAAGCAGGCATTACGGAATTGGTAGCTCCGTTTTTGGCAATGCAAAAAAGAAAGTACGGAATGATAAAGGAATCATATATAATTTACGAATATGCGGAAGGTAAATCCGCATATTTGTCTGAAATTCCTCAAATTATAAAACTGGCTAAAAAAATGCATGATAGAGGTTTCTATCACGGAGACTTAAATCCAAGTAATTTTTTGCTCACAGAAGATGGCTTGAAGGTAATAGATACTCAGGCAAAAAGGATGATTTTTGGGAGTTATAGGGCTCATTATGACATGCTTACTCTTGAATATGATTCGGATCCTGATAGCCAGAAATGTGAAGAGTTTTCAAAGTATTATAGTTATAAAAAGGATATCTGGTATTATTTAGCTTTTGTGGTAAAAAGAGGAAAAAAAACCAAAATAATCAGTAATATAAAAAAATTTAAAAAGAAATTGCGTGAAAATGGATGGAGAATATAAATTATAGTGGTAAAGAGGTCAAGTTTATGAATAAAATTCTTATAATACACACGGCTTTCATAGGGGATATAGTGCTCTCTACGCCGCTGATAAAAAAAATAAAGACAAAGTACCCAGAAAGCAGGGTAACCTACGTCACAACACCGTCAGGAGCCAGCCTTCTGAAGAATAACCCTATGCTTGACGAAGTCATCTCCTATGACAAGAGGGGAGAACATAAGGGGCTAAGGGGGCTTTATTTCCTAGGAAAGAGGCTGAAGTACAAGGGGTATGATATGGCTATAGTCCCCCACAGATACCTCAGGAGCTCGATGCTGGCTTGGCTAAGCGGTGCAAAAGAGAGAATAGGCTACGAGAACGCAGGGGGAAAGCTGTTTCTGACTAAAAAAATACCGTATGACAAATCAAAACACGAGGTAGAAAAGCTCCTGGGATTTGTAGATTACGATGGATTTGAAGACAAAAAATTGGAACTGTATCCAGGAAAAACTGAAAAAGAAAAAATAGACATGGTTTGGGATGAACATTCCCTTTATAGCAAAAAAGTAGTAACTATTGCACCAGGCAGCAAGTGGTTCACCAAAATGTGGCCAGTGGAGTATTTCAATGAGCTTATAAAAAGACTATCGCAGTTGGAAGGGGTTGCAGTAGTTCTAATAGGCGGGAAGGATGAGCTAGCCTTAAATCTGGTTGAAAACGAAAAAATTATCAACCTGATAAATAAGACTTCTCTTCTGGATGTTGCCGAAATAGCCAGCAGGAGCGATGTAGTGGTTACCAACGACAGTTCTCCGATACACATAGCCTCAGCCTTCGATAAGCCGTATATTTTCGCGATATTCGGGGCAACTGTAAGGGAGCTCGGATTTTACCCATGGAGCAGTAACAGTGAGATAATAGAGGATGAAAACCTTTACTGCAGGCCTTGCGGACTACACGGAGGGGAAAAGTGCCCGGAAGGACATTTCAGATGCATGCTTGATATAAAGCCAGAGTTTGTATTTGAAAAAGTAAAATCCAAACTAAAAATGATGGAACAAAAATAAGTATAGAAAATTTATTGAATTCATTTAAAATCATAGAAATAAAAAATATCTATATTAGTCACAAATTGCACGAATGGACACAAATAAAAAATATTTCGTACGCAGAGTAAAATAAAGAGGTTCACAGAGTTTAGGAGTAAAAGAGGCTTACTTAGATCTTTTGAATAATTCGTAAAGATTCATGACAAAAATATTTTTTAGGATGTTTTCTCTGCGCAGCTCATGTTTAAAAGCTCTGTAAAACCCTGTGTTCAAAAAAGCTTTTTTAGATAAATTCAGTAGTTTATTTACATAAAACATTTTTTAGATAGCAAACTTTGTTGATATACCCAGCATATAAATATTTAGAAGGAGCATGAGATGAGAATACTCGTTATAAGGTTTAGTTCCATAGGAGACATAATCCTAACAACCCCTGTACTCAGCGAATTAAAGGGGAAGTATCCAGGTGCGAAAATAGATTTTCTTGTACTAGACAAGTTTAAGGATGCAATAAGCGGTAACAAAAACTTGAATAAAGTGATAGTTTTTGACAAAGAAGCTTATAGAGGTATAGACGGCATAAAGAGGTTTGCTGCTGAGCTGGAAAAGAACAAATATGATATGGTGATCGACCTGCATTCGAAGATAAGATCTAAGGCTTTAACCTATTTTATGGGTGTAAAAACCTACAGGTATAAAAAGAGAAAATTCTGGAAAACTATACTGGTAAAGTTGAGACTTATAAAGTACAGCGTAGATGACACTATAGTCAAAAATTATTTTGGCGCAGTTAAAAGTCTGGGTGTTATCTATAAGGGGGAGAAGCTTGAGTTCAACTTTAGCATGGAAGATATGGAAAAAGTAGGAGAGTATGGAGAGGCGATAGTTTTTGCCCCAGGGGCATCTAAAAATACAAAAAAATGGACCAAGGAAAACTTTGCAAATCTTGCGGTGCTTTTGAAAGAAAGGTATCAAAATGATATACTGCTCG
Organism: Ilyobacter polytropus; assembly: GCA_003246855.1. Lineage (GTDB taxonomy): Bacteria > Fusobacteriota > Fusobacteriia > Fusobacteriales > Fusobacteriaceae > Ilyobacter_A > Ilyobacter_A polytropus_A. Next base: position 10,826 of record QKCP01000120.1, on the reverse strand, counting down.
TAGGCGGAAAAAACGAGAAAAAGGATTTGGACGAAATAAATCAGCTTAGTGGTGGGGTTTGCACAAACTTGGCAGGAAAGCTAAGTTTGAAGGAAAGCGGAGCACTTTTATCAAAATCGTTTTTTTTAGTTACGAATGATTCCGGACCATTTCATATAGGTAGGGGAGTAGGAGCAAAATGTTTTGTAATATTTGGACCTACAGACCCAGGTATGTTTGAATATGGCGAAAAAAGCATCTTAATATATAAAGACGAGAGGTGCTCTCCCTGCTCCCTTCATGGGGATGAAAAATGTCCGAAGGGGCACTTCAAGTGTATGAAAGATTTGAATGCCGAAGGTGTGTTTAAGGTCATAGAAGAGAGTATGGGATAGAAACTTAATCAAAAAATCTAAATCAAACGACAAGGCTACAGCAGAGCATTAGAATTCGGTTGATAAAAAATTGTGTAAAAATAAAAAAAGACAGTACGCTTCTGTCTTTTTTTATTGTAAGATAAGTTTTTACAGCTTATTATTTACAAATAGCTTTTTGTAGTCTTGGGCTTAGAGTATCAGCGTTATTTTTCAAGATTCTCATAACTTGATCCTCAGAAGCACCTTTTAAAGTTTTTAGCATTTTAGTGCAAACTTTAACTTTCATGGTATTACCCTTTATAAGGATTTTTGTAGATTGTAAGTTTGGCTCCCAAGATCTTCCATTAACTCTGTGTGAGTGAGAAATTTGGTTACCGTAAGTTACACCTTTACCTGTGATTTCGCATGCTTTCATTATTTTCACCTCCTAGCCAAAATTCGCATAGTATTCTACCATATTAAAAATCAAAAATCAAGTGTTTTTGATTTTCGAGATGGGTCTGCATGCTGTAAATGCTAGGAAAACATTGATGATTACTGAATTTTACAAGGGTAAAAAGCATAGAAAAAAATATTATTATATGCTATAATAAAAAGAAAAATTTAATGCTTTAGGGGGGGAAATGAACGAACACAGTTTCAGAGTGCTTGAATTCGATAAATTGAAACAAGAAATTGCAGAGTTTTGTTTTTTAGAAGAAACCCAGGAAAAGATTTTAGAACTAAATCCTTTTAATGATATAAACCTTCTCAAAAGGGAGTTGGAGATAACAAGAGACTTTATAGAGCTGGTAAAGTATGATGGCGGCTTAGAGCTGGAGGGTTTAAAAAATATAGGGCTTCTTTTGAAAAAAATAGACCTTATAGGAACTTACCTAGATCCTGAAGAAGTCTATTATTTAAAAGAAAATCTAAAGATTTTTAGAAAAGCCAGCACAAAGTTAGAGGAACTAGTCGGGAAATACAGAGCGCTATACCTTAAATTTAAGAGTATTCCGACTTACAAGGGTATAGAGGAGCTCATCAACAAGGCGGTGGATAAGGATAAAAAAATAAGGGATGATGCTTCCTTGGAGCTAAAGGATATAAGACATCAAAAACTTATCCTCTCGTCTAACATAAAGAAAAAGTTTGACGAGATAATGTCAAACCAGACTTACACCAACGCCATACAGGAAAAGATAGTTACAGTGAGAGACGGCAGGTCAGTAATCCCTATAAAATCTGATTTTAAAGGTCAGATAAAGGGGATAGAGCACGACAGATCTTCTAGCGGCCAAACTGTATTTATAGAGCCCCTGGCTGTAGTATCCCTAAACAACAAGATGAGGGAGCTCGAGGTAAGAGAGAGGGAGGAGATAAGAAAGATACTCCTTAGACTTACAGATTACGTAAGGACTAACCTAGATGGGATACAGCAGGTCGCAGCAGCCATCCTGGAGTTGGATTTTTTAAATTCAAAAGCAAACTATGCAGTCGAAAAAAACTGCACGATACCGGATATAAATAGTAGGGAGTATATAAGTCTTGTAGAGGCCAGACACCCTTTTATACCGCCAAAAGACGTGGTGCCGCTGACATTTGAAATAGGAAAAGCATATAACACCCTGCTCATAACCGGTCCTAATACAGGGGGGAAAACTGTGGCTCTTAAGACAGCCGGGCTGCTTTCCCTTATGGCTCTTTCTGGAGTGCCGGTCCCAGCCGCTGAAAAAACAAGTATAGGTTTCTTCACTGGGGTATACGCCGATATAGGAGATGAACAGAGCATAGAGCAGAACCTATCTTCGTTTTCAGCCCACTTAAAAAACGTGCAGAAAATACTGGAGTCTGTGAACAGATCAAGCCTAGTACTGCTGGATGAGCTTGGTTCTGGGACCGATCCTATGGAGGGTTCGGCTTTTGCGATGGCGGTCATAGACTATCTAAAGGATAAAAAGTGCAGGTCTTTTATATCGACTCACTACAGCGAGGTAAAGGCTCACGGATACAACGAAGAGGGTATAGAGACTGCGTCCATGGAGTTCAACTCCGAGACGCTATCTCCTACCTACAGGCTGCTCATGGGTATACCTGGTGAGAGTAACGCCCTCACTATAGCCAAGAGGCTGGGCGTATCTGACGAGATAGTAGAGAATGCGAAAAAATATATAAGCGAAGAGAATAAAAAAGTAGAAAGCATGATCGGGAACATAAAGGAGAAGTCTGACGAACTCGAGAAAACAAAAATTGAGATGGATACTCTTAAGAAAGAAGCGTCAAATCTGAGAGATGAATACGAAGAGAAGCTAAGAGTCATGGAGAAAGAGAAGCAGGAGATAATTAAGAAGGCCTATGAAGAAGCGGACAAGCTAGTGAGGGAAGCACAGTCAAAGGCCAGGGCCCTTGTGGAAAAAATACAAAAAGAGGAGCATAAGAAGCAGGAGGCAAAAGAGATACAGAAAAGTCTCAACATGCTGCGTACCTCCATCATCGAAGAGAAAAGCAAAAAAGTACATGAAAAGCCTAAGATGATCAGGAAAATAGAGTTTAAAGAGGGAGAAAAGGTATTCGTAAAAAGCCTTAACCAGCATGCCACCATACTCAGGATAGTTGCAGCAAAGGATAGCGCTCAGGTACAAGCAGGGATATTGAAGCTAGTTGTCTCTTTAGACGACCTGAAAAAGGTAGACGAGACCACTAAAAAGAAATTTGTAACGGTACACGCACATAAGAAATCGTCGGTAAAATCTGAGATAGACCTGAGAGGCAAGATGCTTGACGAGGCTATACACGAGCTTGAAAGCTATCTGGACAAGGCTGTTTTAAACGGATACACCGATGTTTACATAATCCACGGTAAGGGTACCGGGGTTCTGAGAAAGGGCATACAGGAATACCTGAAGAACTGTGGTTACGTAAGAGAGTACAGGGATGCCAATCAAAATGAAGGCGGTTTGGGTTGTACAGTTGCTACTTTAAAGTAGCGCTATATTATTTACAAAAAGGAGATGCTATGAAGTATTGTTTTATAGTGGCTGCAGCCGGGATAGGAAGACGGATGGGTTTGGACTACCCGAAACAGTTTTTGGAATACAAAGGTGAGCCGATCTTTTTAAAGGTAATAAAAAAAATACAGGAGTCGCCGCTTGTTACGGATATAATAATCGCAACTAACAGCGAGTATATCGACACAGTGGAGAGGCTTTGTAAAGATAAAAATATAAGCAAACTTAAGAAGGTGGTAGCTGGAGGGAACGAAAGGCAGGATTCGGTGTACAATGCTCTTTGCCACATAGAAGATATAGAGAACACCATAGTAGGGGTTCAGGACGGAGTGAGACCGTTTATAAGGGAATCATATATAGAGGAGGCCTACGAGGAGCTTGTAGACAATGAGAAAATAAGCGGGGTTGTAATCGGTGTGGTGGTAAAAGATACAATAAAGATTTTAGATGAGGACGGATGCGTGCTAGAAACCCCAAATAGGGCAAAATTAATCGCTGCACAAACTCCCCAGGTATTTAGAGGAGCAGACATAATGGAAGCGTATAAAAAGGCTAACTTGGAAAATTTTTACGGGACTGACAGTTCCTCGCTTCTTGAAAAAATGGGCAAAAAAGTTAAGGTTATAGAGGGATCTTATGGTAATATAAAAATAACAACATCTGAAGATTTAATATATTTAGAAGGAGAGATGGTATGAGCATAAAAGTTTCATTGGCACAGATAAAACCCTACTTAGGAAACATAGACAAAAATAAAGAGCTTATTATTTCTTATATTGAGAAAGCCATAGAAGAGGGTTCTGACCTTGTAGTTTTTCCTGAGTTGGCACTTACAGGATACTCTGTAAAAGATATGGTTCCAAGTGTAGCTGGGGTACCGCAGGAATTCTATGAGCTGAGCAAAAAAATAAGCATACTTTTCGGAGGAGTAGAGGAAAGCGAGAAGTACTATTTTTATAATACAGCTTTTTACTTAGAAGATGGCAAATTGCTTCACAAACACAGAAAGGTATACCTGCCTACTTACGGGATGTTCGATGAGCACAGATATTTTGCCGAAGGCGACAGGTTTAGAGCCTTCGACACAAAGTTCGGGAGGTTTGGAATACTCATTTGTGAGGACGCTTGGCACTCCTCCGGAGCCTATATATTAAACCAGGATGGAGCGGACTATATATTTATACTTTCCAACAGCCCTGCGAGGGGGATAAACAACGGGAAAAAACTCACAATAACAGAATCTTGGGAAAACATAAGCAGGTTTTATGCAAGCCAATTAAGCTCTTACGTGGTATTCTCCCAAAGGGTTGGTTATGAGGATGGCCTGAGTTTCTGGGGAGGGTCTGAGGTAATAAGCCCGATGGGTGAAATTGAAGCTAAGGCTTCGTATTTTGATGAAGAACTTGTATCGGTAAAAATGAAAAGGGAAAAAATAAGAAGGGCAAGGATAATAAGTCCTGTTCTGAAAACTGAAAAGCTAGATCTTACTATAAGAGAGCTTGAAAGAATACAGCAGGAAAAATTTAAATAGACTGGAAGTGGTCCCTGTGAAAAGAGTGGTTTCGTCAGTGCTGCTCATAATATCCGGAATATTGATAGGGGCTTTGATATACCTGTCTGAAAAACCGGATATAGGAGAGTTTATCGTAAAGGAAACAAAGTTTTTATTTTATTCAGACTTCTCCAAAATAGAGAATATAGAAGAGTTCGAAGTACTTATAGAAGAGTTCGGCTATGATTATGAAGAACTAGGGGAACTTCAGAAGTACAAAAAATATTTGAAGCAGCTGATGGTTTTGGGTTTTGGGGAAGATGAGCCGCAGGTTCTATTTCTTGATTTCGATAACTACTACATGGGGATAAGATTCAGAGTAGGAAAGCACTTTGAAAAGCAGGGCGAGCTGTACAAGTTGAAGCCTAAATATGCAGGTGGGATGGATTTATACGTGCTGCCGCTAAAAGGCTATTTTGTGGCATCTAGAACAGCGGATGCTTTAAAGGGATACTTGGGGAATTTCGGCGGAGAGAATGAGGAGTTCCTAAAGGCCTATGAGGATTCTAAAAAAGATTTTCCATTTTTTTCCCTAGTTGGACTGGAAAAAAACTTGGAGGAATCTAAATTCAACCCGGGAGTAAAGCTGCTTAGGTTTACACTGTCATCTTACGACGGACTAGTTCGGATAGACGTGGATCATTTTGAGGACCTCCAGATGGCCAGAATGTTCGAGACGTCGTTGTTAAAAAATAGGAAGCTATTACCATATATAGGCAGGAACAGGGTGTACTTTTCCAATAACGATATCAAAAATTTGGGTATCTCTTTTAAAAGCGGTCTAAGTCTGCCTATGCAAAGACTGATAGAAAGTATAAAGTTTTTTACCGGTTTGGGATTCGAAGAAATATTGGGAAATATTGACAACGAGCTTTGCATAGACCTGGATAAAAAGGCCATGGTAGCAAGCATAAAAAATCCAGAAAGGTACAACGGACTTCTCAAATTCTTCAACGCCAAAAAGGGGAAATTTTTTGAGATGAGCGACAACCTAAAAGTTTTAGTAGAAGATGATAGGGTATACTTTAACTCTAAGATGGAAACTTCACAGGGAGAAGAGCTGGGCGAGGATGAATTTCTTTGCATAAATATTGACATGAATAAGCTAGACAGGAAGTTTGATCCCTTTACCGATGTGCAGGTGAGGATGACTTCTGATAACTCCAGGTTCAGACTTAGCTTTATTTTAAGCTTGGAAAACTTGAGGAAAATGTATGAAGTGTTGAAAATAGATGGAACTAGGGGGATTGAAAGTGATAAAGTTATATAATACTTTGAGCGGGAAATTAGAGGAGTTTAAGCCCGTAGAAGATAAAAAGGTCAAAATGTATGTCTGCGGCCCGACAGTTTACAACTACATACATATAGGGAACGCCAGACCGGCAATATTCTTTGATACGGTAAGAAGGTATCTTGAGTATTCAGGTTATGAGGTACTATATGTACAAAACTTCACAGACATAGATGACAAAATGATAAGCAGGGCAAACGAAGAAGGGGTAGCCGTAAAAGATATAGCTGAAAAATACATAAAGGCGTATTTTGAGGACACGGCTAAGGTAAACCTAAAAGAAGAAGGGATGCTTAGGCCAAAAGCAACTGAAAATATAGGTGAGATGATAAAACTGGTGAAAGAGCTGGAGAAAAAAGGTTACGCCTATGAAGTGGACGGAGATGTATACTTTGATATAGAAAAATACAGAGATCAGTACGGTGAACTTTCGAAGCAAAAAACAGATGATCTAGTGAGTGGTGCAAGGATAGAGGTAAACGATAAGAAAAGGTCTCCGCTGGACTTTACTTTGTGGAAAAAGGCGAAAGAGGATGAGCCTTACTGGGGTTCTCCTTGGAGTCAGGGAAGGCCTGGATGGCACCTTGAATGTTCGGCAATGTCGCATAAATATCTGGGAGATACCTTCGATATACACGGCGGAGGTCAGGATCTAATATTCCCACACCACGAAAATGAGATAGCGCAGTCAAAATGTGCATACAACGGAGAATTTTCTAGGTATTGGATGCACAATGGATATATAAATATAAAAGGCGAAAAGATGTCTAAATCAAAAGGGAATTTCTTTCTTTTGAGGGAAGTCCTGGAAAAATATGAGGGCAGGGTAGTCAGGTTTTTCATGCTGAGTTCGCACTACAGAAAACCTATTGATTTTTCAGAAGCTGAGCTGGAGCAGGCTAAAAAGGGAGTAGAGAGGATAGAGACCACTCTTATGAGGGCAATGGAGAAGCTCGCAGAGCCGGCAGGGGATATGGAAAACAAAGAGGCTGTAGTGTCTCTGGATAATTCTCTGGAAAACACCATAGCCAAATTTGAGAGCGGTATGAACGATGATTTCAATACTGCCATCGGTATAGGTGCGATATTTGAATTTGTAAAAGAGTTAAACAAGTATCTAGACTCTAATATTCCTTGCGAGGCGGGTAAAAGTGTACTCCAAAGTTCGGTGGATATCATAAGCAGACTTATAAAGGATGTCCTTGGCGTAGAGGTCAAGCTGGAAAAAAAGGTAGATAACAACCTTACAGAAAAACTGGTGGAGTTACTGCTTGATTTAAGACAACAAGCTAGAAAAGATAAAAATTGGGGACTTTCGGACCAGATAAGGGATGGGCTAGATGAACTAGGTATTCAGATAAAGGACGGGAAGGACAAGAGTACATGGACGATAAAAAGCTGAAAGAGTACACCCCGCTCTCTCTAGCCTATTTAGGAGATGCAGTTTGGGAGTTGTATGTGAGGGAGTATTTTTTTAAAGAAAATCTCAAAGCAGCCGATTTGAATAAAAAAGTGTCTAAGTATGTAAACGCAAAGGCACAAAGCCTGATATTTTCCGCTTTGCTGGATTCTCTAGGTGAGAACGACTTGGAATTCGCAAAAAGGGCTCGGAATACAAAAATAAACTCTTTTCCAAAGACTTGTACTGCGAAAGAGTATAAGAATGCAACGGCTTTTGAGGCTTTGATAGCTTTATACCATTTGAAGGGCGAAAAAGAAAAAATATTCGATATTTTAGAGAAAACAATAGAAAAGGGTGGAGTAAATGAAGCTTAAGTTTAAAATGCCTAATATAAGGGTGCAAAAAAGCATAGGTATAGATTTGGGAACGGCGAATACTCTCGTATACCACAAGCAAAAGGAGAAGATAGTACTAAACGAACCTTCTGTTGTAGCTTTGGACAAAGAGAGCAGGAAAGTACTGGCTGTTGGGCAGGAAGCCAAGGACATGATTGGAAAAACTCCAGACCACATAATAGCAGTAAGACCTCTTAAAGAGGGTGTTATAGCAGATTATGATATAACTGAAGCAATGATAAAGTATTTTATAAAAAAGGTATTCGGCCAGCATAATTTTATACTGCCGGAAGTAATGATATGCGTTCCTATAGAAGTGACCGGTGTAGAAAAAAGGGCGGTGCTGGAGGCGGCTATATCAGCAGGTGCCAAAAGGGCTTATTTAATCGAAGAAGCAAGGGCTGCTGCTCTTGGATCTGGGATCGACATATCTGCTCCAGAGGGGTCCATGATAATCGATGTTGGCGGCGGATCTACTGATATAGCTGTCATCTCTCTTGGAGGCACTGTTGTTAGCAGCTCTATAAGGGTTGCAGGGAATAACTTCGACGAGGATATAATAAAATACATAAAGAAAAAACATAGTCTCTTAATCGGTGAAAAAACAGCCGAAATAGTTAAAATAAACATAGGTACCGCACTCCCCCTAGACAAAGAGGAAAATATACATATAAAGGGTAGGGATCTAATGACTGGTTTACCTAAGACTGTTACAATAAACTCTTCTGAGGTACTAGAAGCTATAAATGATTCGCTCATGGAGATAGTTGAGAATGTGAAAAGGGTACTGGAAAAAACCCCGCCGGAATTGGCAGCGGATATAGTGGACAAGGGAATAGTCATGACAGGTGGAGGAGCCCTCATAAGGAATTTCACCAAGCTCGTGGCTAAGCACACGCACCTCCCTGTACACCTTGCAAACAGTAGCTTGGAAAGCGTTGTTCTTGGTACCGGGATAGCCCTCGACAAACTTAATGTCCTCAGAAAGATAGAAAGGGCAGAAAGGTAATGTTTGACAGTCTTGTTGGCAACGATGAGGTCAAAACGTTTTTAAAAAATGAGTTAAGGCAGGAGAAGAGTTCCGGTACTTACCTTTTTTACGGCAAAAGGGGCAGCTCGCTTATGGAGTTTGCCCTGGCTTTTGCCAAGGCACTAAACTGCCCTGTATTGGAAGGAGATTTTTGCGACCAATGCCCCGTGTGCAAAAAGATCTCCTCACTTAACTACGCTGATCTAGAAGTGATGGGGGAAGATGGCGGAGTAAAGATAGACCAGGTGAGGGATTTGATATATAAGGCTTCCAGCTCTAGCTATGAGGGGAGGAAAAAGGTATTCATACTAAAAGACGTAAACAGGATGAGGAAAGAGGCTGCAAACGCCCTGCTGAAAGAGGTGGAGGAGCCACAGAAAAACACCTTCTTTATACTGCTATCCAACAGCCTGAACATAATCCCAACAATTATTTCTAGGTCCATTGTAGTGGAGATAAAGAAACCTACCAACGAGGAACTTGGGGTAAGCAGGGAAGAGTACGATTTTTTTATAGGAAATATAGAAGATATAAGAAAATATAAAAATGGAGAGTATACTATAAGTAGGGAACTGAATTATATGGAGATAGGTGGGAGTATATCTAAATTTTTGGAGACAGGGGATCTGGGTGCCAAGATAGATATATTCTGCTGCATAGAAGACTTTGTAAAAAACATCAAACTCTTAAATGATCTTCAGAAACTAAGATTTGCCAAGTCGGTTTCTAAATCTGTAAAAAACAGAGTTTTTATAGAAGAATTGCTTTACTATATAATTTTGAAAGTTAGGGATATTAAAAAAACGGAAAAATTACTCGATATAAAAAGCTCCATAGGTTTTAACGTTAACCTCGATTTAGCTCTTAATGTATTTTTTTTAACTATTTAGGGTGTTTAAGAGGAGGTGGTTCTATTGGAATTTAGAGTAAAAATATATACCGAATTAAACCAAGTCATTTCAGATGAAACCTGGTATGGGACATCTTTGGAAAATGTTAAATATTGGGTAGAAAAGGCTGTTTTGGAATTGAAGGGGACCTATAAAGATGTCTACTATGAGATAGTTGATATCAGAAAAAAACATTAATATTTTAATAAAGTTGTAAAACGGAGAAAAATAGGTTTATATAGCTATATAACGTTATATTTTAGATTATACGGGCATAATCTTCTTAAATCTAAATTGAACTTGAACTTCATATAGTATATAATCAACTACGTTGTTATGAAGGTCGCATAGCTCAGTTGGGAGAGCACCTGCCTTACAAGCAGGGGGTCACAGGTTCAAGTCCTGTTGCGACCACCATATAATATGGGGGTGTAGCTCAGTTGGTTAGAGTGCTTGCCTGTCACGCAAGATGTCGCGAGTTCGAGTCTCGTCACTCCCGCCATGTTAGCCCAGATAGCTCAGTCGGTAGAGCAGGGGACTGAAAATCCCCGTGTCGGTGGTTCGATTCCGCCTCTGGGCACCATCAATATAATAAGGCGACGTCGCCAAGTGGTAAGGCAGAGGTCTGCAAAATCTCCATCACCAGTTCGAATCTGGTCGTCGCCTCCAATGATTATAACAGGCTATGCCTGTTTTTTTATTTTTTCATAACTAACGTAACTGTTTTTTACAGCATCAGTAATGTTTTGATCAATCTATTGTTATTTTATATAAACTTTATAGAAATTATTAAAGTGATAAAAGTAAAAGATATCTGTTTTAGATACGAATCACACTAATTAACACGACTAGAAAATTAATAAAAAATATTTTAAATTTATTTTGTTAGTTTTTTTGTTATCTTAGCGACATGTTCACCCTGA
>QKCP01000137.1 GCA_003246855.1 Ilyobacter polytropus | reverse complement strand
CTTCATCCTCATAAGCATCTTTATTTAGAGGTGATTTAAGAAGCAGACTTGCCACTAGACATGATACAGCAGTAGCTGTAATTACACCGATTATTGTCACAATGAATCCGCCTTTTGGAGTCATTGCAAGTAGAGCGAATATACTTCCAGGTGATGGCGGCGCGATAAGTCCAGCTCCTAGGATTGAGTTAGTAAGAACCCCAGTCATACCCCCTGCGATAGCAGCAAGGATAAGGAAAGGTTTCATAAGCACATATGGGAAGTAGATTTCGTGTATTCCACCGAAGAAGTGTATAATCATTGCACCTGGAGCAGATAGTTTTGCGCTGCCTTTTCCGAATAAAAAGTAAGCAAGAAGTATTCCAAGACCTGGTCCAGGGTTTGTCTCAATAAGGAAGAATATTGATTTACCAAGTTCAGTAGACTGTTGGATACCAAGTGGTGAGAAAACTCCGTGGTTGATCGCGTTGTTTAGGAAAAGTATTTTTGCAGGTTCCACAATCAGTGAAGTAAGTGGAAGTAGGTTTAGAGCAACTAGTTTGTTTACTCCGCTACCAAGTGCAGTATTCAAAATCTCAACAAGTGGACCTATACCCAAGAAACAAACCAGTGCAAGTACCATACCAATAATTCCTGCTGAGAAGTTATTTACAAGCATCTCAAATCCGGATTTAACTTTTCCGTCTATTGCTTCATCGAACTTCTTGATAACATATCCACCAAGTGGCCCAGCTATCATGGCACCTAAAAACATAGGTATTGAAGTTCCAACGATAACCCCAGAAGTTGTAATGGCTCCAACAACTCCTCCACGTGCGCCTCCAATCATTTTACCACCTGTATAACCTATAAGTAGAGGTAAAAGGTGTATAATCATAGGACCTACCAAAGTAGCTAGCTTTTCATTTGGAAACCATCCAGTTGGGATGAAAAGAGCAGTGATAAACCCCCACGCTATAAAAGCCCCTATATTGGGCATAACCATACCACTTAAAAACCTACCAAACGCCTGAACTTTAACTTTTGCTGATCCAACTTTAGAACCTGAACCCATTACAATACTAGAACTCATAAAACGACCTCCTTTTAATCATTTCTGCACATCTCATGGTCAAATTATAACCCCTTTCATTTCAATGTTCAATGATTAAACAGTTCTCTAACATGAGAAGTACAAAATTTCGAAATATATCGAAACAGTTCTTTTCTAAAAAAATGAAAAAAATTATACCCGAAAAATAAAAAAGCCCTGGAAAGGGCCTTTAAAAGTAATGGTTAATTTATAGGTATTAGTTTTGGGGTACAGAGCTTTAAAATAGGACCCACTCAGAGGAAATCTTACTAAAAATAAAATTTTTTGTGACGAATTTACACTAATCTCACGAATCGATTAAAGCCTCTATCTGCTTAAAAGTTTCTTGTTTTACTCTGTGAAACTCTGTGTCCAAAATTTTTTTAATTATTTTTATTTTTCAAATTTTTCAAGGTATTCTCTGAATATAAAAGGTTCTTCACAGGTTAGAAGAAACTGGAAAAATTCTTCGTCTTCTATTAAGTTTATCAACTCTACCAGTGCTTCTATATGTTCATTCCTATCAAAACTAGAAAAAGCGAGCATTATCCGTATTTTCTTACCATCTGGGAATTCTACCGGCTCCGAAAAACGGACTAGGCTCATATCCGTTCTGTGTACATTGTTGTTGACGCGGGCATGTGGCAGGGCTATCTTGTTTCCGACTATCATGTATGCGCCGTTTTTCTTCACAGACTCCACCATATCCTCAGTATAACTTTTGTCAACAGAACCGTTTTTTACCAGTATTTCCCCGGATATCCTTACGGCTTCCTCCCAGTTTTTGGCTTTAGCATCGAATATTATGCTGGATTCTTTTAAAAGGGAATAAAGGGTGTATTTTTTTTGTTCCTTCATGTCATCGTACAGCTGGTCTTTAAGCAGTTTTTTTATGCTTGATATTAGCTTTTCCTCGTCGTTTATCTGACATTCCCTCTTTATAACCCCCATAAGCCTGGATAGGGATACTTTTTTAGGGGATTCCAGCAGGCCGTACTCCTCTAGCTTGTCCCTGTCCTGTTTTGAGAGGATAGGGTTGACTTTTACCACTGGGAATGGGTAGTTTATCTGTTCGCCTATATCTATAGTTGAAATCACAATGTCAATGTCTAGCGGCAGGTCTGCGTTTACAAACTGGTGGTATGGGAGTATATCCATGATGTTGAGATCGTATTTTTCCTGAAGCTTTTGTGCCAATAGCTTAGAGCTTCCATAACCAAATCCGCATACGAGCACCACGTTCTTGCTTTCGCTTTTTAGATTTACCTTTCTGTCTATAGCCGTTTTAAAATGGATGGTAAGGTAGGAGATCTCTTCTTCAGGGATATCTTTACCTATGTAAGTTTTTAAGGTTTTGTTTACCACGACTTCTATGGTGTGATATAGGTCTCCGTATACCTCCCTCACCTCTTCAGAGATTGGATTTTCCAAGCTGATATCGTTCTTTATCCTGTATATGGCTGGCCTCAAATGGTTTATAAGACCGTCTATCAGCACCCTGTCACTGGAAAAATCGACTCCAATATTATCTCCCACCTCTCTAATGAGCTCGTTTACAGATACTTCAAGTTCTATCCAGTTTGCATAAAAGGATGAGTTGAAGTTATAGGAGTGGCTTCCCAAAAAAAGTTCGGTCAGCTTAAGTAGCTCCTTATCATCGCACTTTATGTTGCATTTCTTCTCAAGTGCAGGGATTTTTTCAAGAATAACAGAGTACTCGGTGGTGCCCTTCAGGAAGTTTTCATTTTGTATTTTTGTTTTTAGAAGCTCTTTAGATCCGATTCTCTTTATGGATATCATCAGGTAATACTGCAAAATTCTGTATGCCTCTTCCGAGATGATCATTTTGAGCCCTTCTGATACATCTTTTATAAATTCCATGATGCTGTCTAGAGGGCTTTCGTAAAAATACTCCCTTATGACGTCCACGACTATATCGGTTCCAGGTGTCCCGTGTGTTTTTTTAGAGGTAATTTCATTTTGAAAGATTTTGATGTAGTTCAGTAAAAATCTCAGCTGCACATGACGTATTTTGTCTTCGTTCCCGGAAAGGATTAGGCCTATCTTTGAAAGGAATTTTAGCTTTAAGTCACTTTCGTTTAAGAAAATCTTAATCTCTTTCAAATCTAATTTTACGGTACTTAGGCTGACTGAAAGATTTTCAGATAGTTCATGGAGTTTTATGATATCTTCGTTGAATAAAATTTTTGATTTTATGTATTCCTTCCTCTCATTTTTTGAGAACACATAAAACTGGGAATCCAAAAGATTCAAGAGGTTAAGCAGGTTTTCTTTTTTTTCCTCTATTTCAAAAGTCCCCCTGGAAGTTTTCTCCATTTGGTTCAGGCCGCTTTTTTTGAAGTAATAGTTTATGTTGTCGATATCGTACCTTATGCTTCTCTCGCTCAACTCAAATTTTTCGGCCAGCTCCTTGATGGAGATCCTGTTCTCGTTTTCTACCAGATGTTTTATGATGTCTACGCACCTTTTATTAAGCATTTAGCCTCCTTATTTTAACAATACGAATAAACTATATATGACAAAATTTAAGTTCAATAGGTAAATTTAAGCTAAGTTAGGAATTTTTATTGTTATAAATCACACAAATCTCTAGTAATTTCTGCAAATAAATATTATTCAAATCCTAGAGTTTCGCGGATATTTAAAATATGAGCTGCACATAAGAAAGACTTTAAAATAATTTTTTTGGTCATGACTCTTCACCAATATCAAGAATTATTTAAAATCTAAAATAAAAGTTTTATCTCTGTGAAACTCTTTGTGTTACTCTGAGACCAAAATTATTTTTTTATATTTTTATTTGTAACTAAAATTTGATTGTTATATAGACGAGAATAATTTGTAGATTTCCTCTATGTCGTCTGTATGGCTTATATCCTCTACAAGGCGGGCATTCTCCACTATATCCACAATATTGGATATGATATCCAGGTGTTCGTTGTTTTTTGCGGAAATCCCTATGAGTATTTTAGCCACATTCTCTTCTCCGAAATCTACTCCGTCTGGAAACTGCAGCACCACTATGCCGGTCTTTAAGACGTCTTCCATCCCTCTTATTGAACCGTGTGGAAGGGCCAAGAAATTCCCAACGTAGGTGGTGAGGTGCTTTTCCCTTTCCAGCATGGAATCGATATAGTTCTTTTCAACGTATCCGGATTCAAACAGTAGTTCCCCGGCAAGTCTAATAGCCTCTTCCTTTGGGACGCTTTCCAGGCCGAGCCTTATATTCTCTTTGAGCAGTATTCCCTTTGATGCAACCTTTTCGTACGTAGGCAGATCCGAATTCCCCAATGCAAGGGATTTTGCCAGGTCTTC